>NZ_JRJY01000163.1:17656-45489 GCF_000801015.1 Aeromonas sp. ZOR0001
GTCGAGACCCCGAGGATCTTGGCGGCGCCGGTCACCCGCGCCTTGCCGAGGTGGTAATCGATATGGCGCTGGATCTGGTCGAGCTGCTCGCCGATGGCAGCCTGATCCTCCGGCGGCAATTGAGCCACCTGATTGCGCATGATGCTGAGCGGCGTCTTGAGGGCGTGGGCCAGATTGCCGGTGTGGGATCGCGCCCGCTGCAGCAGCTCGCCGTAGTGGTGCAGCAGCCGGTTGATATCCTCCACCAGCGGCTGGATCTCCAACGGATAGCGCAACCGGAACCCCTCCTGATGACCCTCGTGAACCCGCCCCAATTCGCGGCGCAGCAGGTGCAGCGGCCGCAAGCCGTAGACGATCTGGAACATGAAGCCGAGCACCAGACCGGCGGCGGCAAAGCCGAGACCGAGGAACAGGCTGATGCGGGTCTTGTTGAGGGTCTGGGTCAGGGCGCTGCTGTCCTTGGCCATCACCAGAGTGAACACCCGATCCGAACCGGGCAGCAGCACGGTACGGGTCATGATTAGCAGGGGCTCTTTGTTGGGCCCCTTGCCGACAAAGAGGTCGGGATCGCCAAACGCCGACTTGAGGCCATCGCTCTTCAGGTTGGTATCCCACAGGGAACGGGAGCGCCCCACCACATCGCGGCCCAACTCCAGCTGCCAGTAGTAGCCGGAGTAGGGTTGATTGAAGCGGGGATCGGAGAGGGAGCCGGTGACCACCGGCAGGCCGGTTTTGGCCACTTCCAGCCGGGAGAGCAGATCATAAAGCTGCAGGCGCAGGCCGTCGGCCTCCGCCTCCTGCCAGTAGTTGCGCATCATGGTCTGCAGACTGAAGCCGGTGGCGAACAGAAACAGCCCGCACCACACCAGCGCGATGGCGAGCAGTCGCCCCCGCAGGGTTCTCACCAGCCTCATTCGTTGATCCGGTACCCGAGGCCGCGCACTGTCTCAATCAGATCGGGGTTGGTCTTCTTGCGGATCCGGCCGATGAACACCTCGACGGTGTTGGAGTCGCGGTCAAAATCCTGAGCATAGATGTGGTCGATCAGCTCGCTGCGCGACACCACCTTGCCCCGATGCTGCATCAGATAACCGAGCACCCGGAACTCGTGGGCGGTCAGCTTGATGGGGGTCCCTTCGTACCACACCTGCGACGCCGCCATATCGAGGCGCACCCCGCCGATCTCCAGAATGGAGCTGGCATTGCCCGCCGCCCGGCGCACCAGCGCATGGACCCGCGCCACCAGCTCGGCCACCTGAAACGGCTTGGTAAGGTAGTCATCGGCACCGGCGTTGAGCCCCTCGATCTTCTCGTGCAGCTGGCCACGGGCGGTCAGCACCAGCACAGGGGTATCGATCCCCTTGCTGCGCCACTCCTTCAGCACGCTCAAGCCATCGCGCCCCGGCAGGCCGAGGTCGAGAATGATGGCGTCATAGGGTTCGGTCTCACCGAGGAAACCGGCCTCGTTGCCATCGTGGCAGAGGTCGGTGACAAAGCCGGAGAGGCGCAGCTGTTCGGCCAGCTGACCAGCCAGAATTTTTTCGTCTTCAACAATCAGAATTCGCATGAACAGGCTTCCACACAGGGGTTATTCATCATCCTCGACCGGGGGCTTGGGCGGTTCGAACAACCGCTCCAGATGGTGGCCCTTGGCCCACACCAGCTCAAGGTTGTCGGCCCGATAGGCTACCTTGATCACGCTGTTTTCCCGATCGATGACTCGCAGTTCATAGAGCCAGATACCATCCTCTTCCCCCAGATCCACCCGCAACACCCGCACCGGTAATCTGGCCGCCACCTCCATCATTTCATGGAAGGGCCGAACCCGTCCCTCATGGACAGCTTGCTGCAGCATGGCTTCATCAGGCGTGACCGCCTGTGCCAGCAACGGCAGCAATAACCCAAGCAGAGGGAGCGCTCTATTCATGGATGATTCATCTCCAAAAACCTAACATAATGGCGTTTATAGTCTGCCAGCCATGAATCCGGAATGAATATGATCCCGCGCAGTTTCCTGCTGATCCTTTGCCTGTTGAGTGCCACAAGCTGGGCGGCCCAGAGCCGTCTCGACATGGCCGGGCTGGTCAAACTCCTGCTGGCGCAAGGGTATCACGACATTCGGGAAGTGGAGCTGGAAGGGGACAAATTCGAGGTCAAAACCCTCAATCGCCAGGATCAGAAGGTGCATCTCATCGTCGATGCCTACACCGGCGAGATAAAACAACAAGAGGCCGATTAGGCCTCTTTTGCATTCCAGCGTCCCCGCATGGGGCGCAGCAGCTTCTCCCGTCTCGGCCAGAGCAGGGCGCAGGCCAGCAGCAGGTAGATGAGGGGCTCACCCCAACCGCTCTTGAGCGACCACCAATAGTGCACCGGCACCAGCAGGGCGATGGCATAGACCCAGTTGTGCAGCTTCTGCCATGCGGCGCCCATGCGGCGCTGCAATGCGGGCAGTGAAGTGATGCTGAGGGCGGCCAGCAGCAGCAATGCCACCATCCCCACCACGATATAGCTGCGCTTGACCAGCTCGCCGCCAATCAGGCCCCAGTCAAACTGCAGATCCAGCCCCAGCCACGCCATGAAGTGGAGCAGCGCCCAGGCAAAACACCAGAGCCCGAGGGGGCGGCGCAGCTTGATGAGCTGCCCCTGCCGCCAGCGCTTGGCCAGCGGCGACACCAGCAGGGTGAGCAGCAGCAGGTTGAGCGCCCCCTTGCCGAGGTAGTGAATAAGCTCGGGCACCGGATCGCCCCCCAGCACACCTGCCGGAATGGCAAAAACCAGCCAGAGCAGGAAACCCAAGGAGCCCAGATGCACCAGCGCCCGCAAGCCGCTGATATGGGCCGGTTTCAATCTCAGTACCATTGGCGCAGATCCATCCCCTGATAGAGCGAGGCGACTTCGTCACCATAGCCGTTGAACATCAGGGTCGGCTGACGCTTGGCGCCAAACACTCCGCCCTCGCCGATAAAGCGCTCGCTGGCCTGACTCCAGCGCGGATGATCCACCTGCGGGTTGACGTTGGCGTAGAAGCCATATTCGTTGGGAGCCAGCAGGTTCCAGGTGGTCGGCGGCATCTCCTCCACCAGCCGGATCGAGACGATGCTCTTGATGCTCTTGAAACCGTACTTCCACGGCACCACCAGCCGGATCGGCGCGCCATTCTGGGCGGGCAGGGTCTTGCCGTAGAGCCCCATCGCAAGGAAAGAGAGAGGGTGCATCGCCTCGTCGATACGCAGCCCTTCGACGTAGGGATACTCGATGCCGCCCCCCAGACTGGAGGCCTGCCCCGGCAGCTGTTTCGGATCAAACAGGGTTTCGAAGGCAACAAACTTGGCGCGACTGGTGGGCTCGGCACGGCGGATGATCTCTGCCAGCGAGATGCCGTTCCAGGGCAGTACCATGGACCAGGCTTCAACGCAGCGCAGCCGGTAGATCCGCTCCTCCAGCTCGCTCTTGTTGATGAGGTCCCACACATCGAGGGTAAAGGGCTTGGCCACCTCCCCCTCCACCTTGAGGGTCCAGGGTTCGGGTTTGAGGTAATGGCCGTTGCGAACCGGGTCGGACTTGTCGGTGCCCAGCTCATAGAAGTTGTTGTAACTGGTGGCCTTCTCTTCCAGTGTCAGCACCAGATTGGCCGGGCGATCGGCAGGCTTGCTGTTGAGCGGTTTTGTGGCTAATTGGGGAGCATCCTCTTTGCCGCGCAGCAGGTCGAGCACTCCGGCCTGAGTGGGAAACGCCAGAGTAGCCGCGCCCAGACCCAGCCCCTTGAGAATAAGGCGGCGGTCCTGATAGACGGCTTCCGGGGTGACATCCTGTTCGGTGAGGGGGTGGGCGGTACGACGCTTGATCAACATGAAAAACTCCCGGGGCTGAGTGAGGCAGTATGGATAAGACCCGCCCCGGCAGATTTTTATTTCACACAAATTTACATCATGTGGTGCAGGGGCAGTGCCTTGGCCATGGTGCCGACCAGAAACAGGACTACGAACACCAGCAGGGGAACGATCACATTTGGCGCCATCAGACTCACTCCATGAGCAGGACAGGGCCTCTAACTATGGCCGACTGTCAGGCCGGTCACCAATGAATTTTTTTCGCGAGCGCAAGCGTATTCCTGAGTTGAAAAGGGTGATGAAGATCACACACAATTCGGCCCCCGCTTGCCGCCCCGATTGCCGGGGGTAGGCTGCCCATTTTGCGAAGCCAACTGAAGAGTCGCCCCATGAGCCCACTGATCGCCATCGCCATCACCACTGGAATTCTCTCCGCCGTCTGGGGCTGGATTGCCGTCGCGTTCGGCCTTATCTCCTGGGTCGGCTTTCTCGGCTGCACCAGCTATTTCGCGTCAAGCGGTGGCTACAAGGCGCTGCTGCAGACCATCTTCTGCAACACCAGCGGCATGCTGTGGGCACTGCTGCTGATCCATGGCGACAGTCTGTGGGGAGCGGGTGTGGCGGGTTATGTGATGACGGGGGTGGTCGCAACCCTGATGTGCGTACAGGCCAAGCAGCAGTGGCTCGGCTACATTCCCGGCACCTTTGCCGGTTGCTGTGCCACCTTCGGGGCGGCTGGCGAGTGGCGGCTGATCCTGCCCTCCCTCATCATTGGCGCCTTGTTCGGTTACCTGATGAAGGCGAGCGGCCTCTGGCTCTCCCATAAAACCCAGAAAGCCGATGCCGCTCCGGCGGTAGTTGATCCCGCCTGATTTATCCCTTCGATTTGAAGTTTGCTGCTTCAATACCGTGCCGATTCAATAACTTGTAGAAATCGGTACGGTTTCTGCCCGCCATGTTGGCCGCCAGGGTCACGTTGCCCTCGGTGGTGCGCAGCAAACGGATCAGATACTCCTTCTCGAATTCGGCCCGCGCCTCGTTGAACGAGGGGATGCCGCCGCCACCACCGCTCAGGGCGGACTCCACCATGGAGACCCCGATCACCGGACTGCAACAGAGGCTGGCGAGCTGCTCCACCACGTTGCAGAGCTGGCGCACGTTGCCGGGCCAGGCAGCGGCCGCCAGCATCGCCAGCGACTCGGGCGAAAAACCCATGGCGGCGCAGTCGCTGTGGCGGCTACGGTAATCGTCGAGCGCCTGACGGGCCAGCAGGGGGATATCCTCGCTGCGGGCACTGAGAGACGGCAAGGTGATATTGGCAACGTTGAGACGGTAGAAGAGATCTTCCCGAAAGCGCCCCTCCTCCATCGCCTTGACCAGATCCTGATGGCTGGAGCTGAGCACCCGCACCTCCGGCGTACCCTGACCATACTCCTCCATCACCTGCAGCAGCTTGGCCTGCAGAGATTCGGAGAGGCTGCCAATCTCGTCGAGAAACAGGGTCGCCCCCTTGGCTTGTTCGAACAGCCCTGAGTGGCCATCTTCACCAAACAGCTGCAAGTCGAGTGACGCCCACGGAATGGCGGCACAGTTGATGGTATGGAGCGGCTTGTCGCGCCGCTGGCTGGCCTGGTGCAGCGCCTGCGCCATCGCCCCCTTGCCGGAGCCTGACGGCCCCATGATCAGCACCGGCACCTCCATGGTCGCGATGCTGTGAGCCTGGATCAGCAGCTGCTCCAGCTGGGGATTGCGGGTCAGGATCAGCGACTGCCACTCCTGCTGCTGTTTCGGCCGCGTCAGACTCAGCGCATGTTCGATGGTGGCGAACAGCTCATCCTTGTTGATGGGTTTGGTCAGAAAGCTGAAGACGCCGGAGCGGGTCGCCTGAATGGCGTCCGGGATGGTGCCGTGGGCGGTCATGATGATCACCGGCAAACCCAACCACTGGGCCTGGATCCGCTCGAACAGCGCCAGACCGTCCATGCCGGCCATCCGCAGATCGCTCAGCACCAGATCGGCCCGTTGCTGACGCAACCGGTCGAGGGCCCCTTCCGCACTGTCGGCGGTATCCACTTCATAACCCTGACTGCGCAGCCGCATGCTCATCAGTTTGAGCAGGCTGACGTCGTCATCCACCAACAGGATCCGGCTCATGGTATTACCTCACGATTCTCGTTCAGCTTGCGCTGGTTGAGCTGGTCGTCGATAGCGGTCAGCTGCTCGATCTGGCGGCGCAGCCGCTGGATCTCCTGACTCTGGTCATCGCGACGGCTGTCGCGGGCCAGCAGCTGCTCGCCGAGGGCGATCCAGCTACGTAAAAAGGCCTGCGCATCGAGACCCAGTTCGGGCAACATCTGCTTCAGGCGCGCCAGACCGGCAGTGCGATTGGCCACCGATTCGGCGGGGTGGGAGTCCACCATCGCCAGACTGACCCGGCTCTCCAGATCGTCGGCCCCTTTCAGACGCTGACGCTCCTGCACCCGTTGCTGGGGGTGACTGGCCAGCAGCCAGTCGGAGTATTGCAGACGCACCTGCATCTCCTTGTTGGCAAACTCCATCCGCTTGGCAAAAGCGATATCGGAGGACTCCCGCTCTGCCTGTTGCGGCAGCAAGGAGCAACCCGCGAGCAGCCCTGCCATCAGAGCTGGAAATACGCGTTGTATCTTCATAGTCCTCATTTCAACGTCAACCTGAAACAGACATCAGCCTGTTCATCCTCTACCAGAACCAGTTCCCCCCCCAGGCTGTTGGCAGACTCACGGGCGATGGAGAGGCCCATGCCCGAGCCTTTCAAGAGACCTTGCCGCACAGTGCTGCCCTGCTCGAAGGGTTCAAAAATGCGTTGCTGATCGGCCACGGGGATCTTGGGCCCCTCGTTGGCCACTTCCAGCCAGCTTATCTGTTCATCCTGCCCTGCCCTGATCCAGATATTGCCCCCGCTGGCGCCGTAACTGACGGCGTTGGAGAAGAGGTTATCGAGGATCAGTCGTAGCCGGTAGGGCTCCGCCCACAGGGTAACCGGCACGGTCGGCAAGTGTACACGGATCTGCTTGGACTCCAATGCCAGCCGGTACTCGGCAGAAAGTTCCGACAACATCGGCAGCAGGGGGACGGGCTCCAGTTCGAAGGCTTCCTGCTGACTGAGCCGGTTGAAGTCGAGCAGCCGCTCGATCAGGGTCTGCAAACGCCGACTGTTCTCGTCGAGCATCTGGCAGATCTCCAGCTGATCCGGCGTCAAAGGCCCGACCAGCTGCTCGCAGAGCAGATCCGTCCCTTCCCGCAGCACCGCCAGCGGGGTCTTGAGCTCGTGGGATACATGGCGCAGGAACTGGTATTTCTGCAGCTCCAGCTCCTTGAGTTTGTCGTGCAGCCAGACGATCCGCTCCCCCAGCAATACCAGCTCGGCAGGGCCGTCAACCGGCTTGGGATCGGGTTCGACCCCGGCACCCAGACTCAAGATGCGCGACTCAATCTGTCGTACCGGGTGGATGATGAGGTAGGTGAAGATAAAGACCATCAGCAGGCTGAGCGCCGCCACCGCTCCGCTCACCCACCAGAGCTCGCTGGTCAGTCCGGCGATGGTGAGCTGCACCCGATCCATGTGTTCGTCAACCCGGCTGCGGGTGACTATTTCGAGCTGCTTGTTGGCATCGTTGAACTGCTCGAGCTTGTCCCCCGCTACCGCCGCCCGGGCCAGCGCGGCATCCTGCAGGCTGTCGAGCCAGGCCAGCCCCTGATCGAGCCCGCTGTAAAGCTGGCCGTCGGTGATGGAGTTACGGTGTTCCGCCAGCAACACCCGATACCCGTCGAGTTGCTGCTGGTAGCTGGTGAGACTACGACGATCCCCCAGCACCGCGAAGCGGCGCAAGGTGCGTTCGATATCGATGGCTTGCGCCGTCAGCAGGGTGGCGCGGCGGGTATCCTTGACTGCCCGCTCCATCTCGTCGCTGGTGAGCTGACTGAGGTGGGCAAGGGAGGTGCTGTTGTGCCAGATCATGCCGCCCAGCGGCATCAATACCAGCACAAATCCCATCAATACCACCTGCAGCAGGGAGCGTGGGCGAACCTTGGTCATCATCTCTTCTCTTGCATTCTCACCGGTGCGCCAGCATAGCCGCACCGCCCCAAAAAACAAAACCGGCCAACAGGCCGGTTTGTATTATCTGGATTGTGGTGATTCACGCCAACGCGACAGAGGCCAGACAGATAATCATGATCATCGCCAGCGCGCCCGAGGCGGTCAACAGCGCCCATTTCAGCTCCACACTCATGCAAACCTCCTTTCTGCCAATCAGTGCCGGATCACAATAGATAAGACAATGTTAAGCCATAGTTAATCCGATAACCGTGAGCTGCGTATACATTTCAGATGAGCCCAACCCAGGGAAGGTGAGCATGTTCTATCTGTGTAGCATTGGTTCCAATCTTGACCCGCATATCCATGTCAGCCGGGTGCTGGCCGAGCTGTTTGCGAACGTCGGCCCCCTGCGGCTGAGTTCGGTGATCCGCACCAAGCCGGTGGGAATGCACTCCAGCCACGACTTTCTCAACTGCCTGCTGGTGGTGGAGAGCCCGCTCGATGCCGCCCGCCTCAAGCAGCACTTTGTCGCCCTCGAGGTAGCTCACGGCCGAGATCGCAGTGATCCGCTCTGCAAGGTGCACGACCGGCCGCTCGACATCGATATTCTGGCCAGCAACAGGAGCGGTGACTTTGCCTCGGCAGAGGTCGATTCCTATCTGGCGGAGCTGCTGGCCGAGCTCTATGGCCATGGCGAGGTGCATGACCCCAAGGTGGCGCTGCAAGTGACGCTCCCCGCCCCGTCGGGCAAGTTCAAACCCGGCAAGGGCTTGCTGACCCGGCAGGTCGGGCTGGGGCCGTTGCTGCTCGGCAACCCCTCAGAGGGTGGCCAGCGCGCGACCGCCATCCACCTTGATGCTGGCACCCGTCATATAACTGTTCCCCATCAGTAACTGCACCGCCTGCCAGATGGGCTCAAGCCCTCCCTCCCGCGCCAGCGGTGTTTTCGCCAACACCTGCTGGCGCCAGCTCTCGTCATGTTCATCGAGAAACAGGATCGGCCCCGGCTCTATGGTGTTGACCCGCACCGCAGGCGCCAGCTCGCGGGCAAAGCTCATGGCCAGCGAATGGGCTCCCGCCTTGGTCGCCACATAGCAGGCAAAACGGGGGGCCGGGGCATGGATATAGATATCGGTGATGTGAATGATGCTGGCGTTGGGGTTGCTGGCCAGCCGGGGGGCCAACGCCCGGTTGAGCTGGAAGGGGGCCGCCATGTGTACCCGGTAGAACTGCTCGAACTGGGCCAGTTGCGCCGCCGGATCAGTTGCCTGCGGCTCGAAGGCCGAGGCGTTGTGGATCACCAGCGCCAGATCCTGATGGGCAGCCAGCACATCGATCAGCTTGCCAACGTCCTCTTCCCGACCAAAATCCGCCTGCACCAGCTCGACCCCCAATGCAGCCAGCGTGGCCAGCTCCGGCCGCTCGCTGCGATAACTGCCCGTCACCTGCCAGCCCGCTGCCACCAGCTGTTCACAGAGATAAAATCCGAGTCGACGGCCACAGCCCGTAACCAATGCACGCATACGATCTCCTTTCCCTTTCATGGTCTTGCATGAACGAAGCCCGCCTGCCAGCGGATCACCGCCGATGGCTTGTGCCTATCAATCCCTGCGGCACAAGCCATTGGTCGCGGGCCACCCACCCGCGTCATAGTGGCGGCATCCCCCTCTTGCGGAGTCACCACCATGCTGAAAGTACACCACCACATGGGTCGCCTGACCCACACACTCACTGCCGGACTCGGCCTGGCCGAGGCGCTGGATCGCCTGCATCAATCGGGTCTTGGCGGCCTGCCGGTGCTGGATGAGCAGAAACGGCTGATCGGCTTTCTTTCCGAACAAGATTGCATCCCCAGCCTGCTCACCGGCAGCTACCACTGCGATACCCGCACCCGGGTGGAGGATCTGATGAACCGTTCGCCCCTCTCGGTCGGGCCGGATGAGAGCATTCTGGATCTGGCTCGCCAGATGGCCGATGCCAAGCCCAAGATCTACCCGGTGCTGCAACAGGGCAAGGTGATCGGCATAATCAGCCGCCGTCAGGTGATGCAGGCCCTCAACCAGCAGATGAAGGTGTGCCAGCAGACCTAGATCTGGTAACGCCCCTTGTCACCGATATCGAAGTGCAGGGGCATCCGCCACTTGGCCAGCGCCAGCAAGGTCAACAGGGCCCCGCATACCAGCGCCACCAGTGCGGCGGCCCACTCCACCCGCAACCACTCCAGCAGCCATAACGCCGGCAACAAAATGGGCACCAGCTTGATGCCGGGAATGGCGAAGCAAAACTGCTCCTTGAACGCCAGCCCGGAGAGGGTCGCCAACGCCGCCCCCAGCACCAGCGCATCCGGCGCCCCTACCGCAGCCAGGGCCAGTGCGCCCCAACCAAACCCCTGCAGAATCAGGCGAATCCGCTTGTCGTAGATATGCAGCGAGAAGCCGCAGATTGCGCTTGCCACTGCCAGCGACATCAACCATTGTGCCGACGGGAGCAGTGCCATCCCGCTCAGCAGCGCCGCACCGCGGCAAAGCAGCAACAGGGCTGCCGCACTCAAGCCAAGGCGGTAGAGCGAGACGGTCAACTTGTCGATCCCGTCCAGCGGGCTCTCGATTTCAGGATTTGCCATAAACAGTCGCTTCTAACGGATCAGGTGCCATCCAATATACTGGAATCAGGTCTTGGAATATCTTCAAACGGGCTCAGGAGACGTAGTTTGCGTGTGATCCCCCTGTTTTGGTTGCTGTGTCCACTCGGATTGCCCGCCAAAGAGCTGGTGATCTGCGGCACCATGGAGCCCCCGCTCAAGTTTCTCGATGCCGCTCAGAAACCCCGCGGACTCGATATCGACATCGTCACCGCCATCTTCGACAAGCTGGAGACGCCTTTTAGGATCGAGCTGGCCGACTCCGGCGCCCGCCTCACCCGCAATGCCGAAACCGGCGCCTGCGATCTGGTGATGACCCACTCCTACAAGGCAGAGCGGGAGAGTTATCTCATCTATCCCCAACAGGCCCATCTTCGCCACAGCTGGCACTTCTTCGTGCGCAAGGCGGACCTGATGAAGATCCGCTACGAAACGCTGGCCGATCTCAAACCCTGGCGCATCGGCGTGACCAAGGATTTCTCCTACACCCCTGAACTGGCAGCGGCCATGACCGACCCGGCCTATCAGTTTCAGGAGATCACCATGAACCAGCTGCAACTGCGCAAACTGCTGGCCGGACGGATCGATACCGTGCCGATGCCGCTGGTCACCGCCTTCACCCAGATCAAGGAGGAGGGGCTGACAGGCAAGGTCGATTACCTGCCCAAACCGCTCAAGAGCAGCCCCTACTTCAACACCTGGGCCCGCGCACGAGCGGATGCACAGACCCCAGCCCTGATGGCGGCCTACGATGCCGAACTGCTGCGCATGAAGCGAAACGGCAGCCTCAAGGCCCTCTACGACAAGTACGGCATCCCCTATATCGAACCCTGATCAAGGGGTCAGGGTTTCGCACGGGAGATGGATCTCTACACCCTCCCCCTTATACAACCCACCTCAAGGCTTCACATCCCGCAGGATCGGGTTTTGCAGCGAAATCAGCGTTTCAGTGGACTGGATCTCGTCGATGGTCTGGATCTTGTTGATCAACACGATCTGCAGCTCGTCGATGGAGCGGGTCATCACCTTCATGAAGATGCTGTAGTGGCCGGTGGTGTAGTAGGCCTCCACCACCTCGTCCAGCGCCTGCAGCTTGGCCAGCGCCGAGGGGTAATCCTTGGCACTCTTCAGATTGATCCCGATAAAGCAGCAGACGTCATAGCCCAGCTTCTTCGCATTCACCTGTACCCGCGTCCCCTCGATGATCCCCGCCTGCTTCATCTTCTCCACCCGCACATGAATGGTGCCCGGGCTGACCGCCAGTTGTTTCGCCAGTTCGGCGTAAGGGATCCGCGCATTCTCCATCAGGGCGGTGAGGATGGCCTGATCGAGATTATCGATCCGGTAATTTTCCGGCATTTTTTTGCACTCCCGTTGGCGATATCTCATTAAACAACGGCTTATTTTGAAGAAAAAAACACGTAAAGCCTATTTCTATTATCGAATATTGAATTTAGTCACCAATCTGTTGAAGAATCACCACATCCAACGGGGTTTGAAACAGGAATTCAGCATGAAACAGCACTACATTCGCAGCCAACAGCAGATCAGCTTCGTCAAAGAGATGTTCTCCCGCCAACTCGCCCAGCAACTGGGTCTGATGGAGGTGCAAGCCCCCATTCTGAGCCGGGTCGGTGATGGCACTCAGGACAACCTCTCTGGCCACGAGAATGCAGTGCAGGTCAAAGTGAAAACCCTGCCGGAGCACAGCTACGAAGTGGTGCATTCACTGGCCAAATGGAAGCGCCAGACTCTGGGTCGCTTCGGCTTCGGCCCGGGTGAAGGGATCTACACCCACATGAAGGCGCTGCGTCCGGATGAAGACAAGCTCACCCCCATCCACTCGGTCTACGTGGATCAGTGGGACTGGGAGAAGGTAATGCCGAGCGAGCGCCGCGATCTGGCCTATCTGCAGGAAACCGTGCGCGGCATCTGGGCTGCCATCAAGGCCACCGAGCGCGCGGTCTGTGCCGAGCATGAGCTGACCCCCTTCCTGCCGGCCGAGATCCAGTTCCTGCACAGCGAAGAGCTGCTGACCCGCTACCCGGACCTCGATGCCAAGGGGCGCGAGCGCGCCATCGCCAAAGAGCTGGGGGCCGTGTTCCTGATCGGCATCGGCGGCGCCCTCTCCCACGGCGAGCGCCACGATGTGCGCGCCCCAGATTACGACGACTGGAGCAGCCACAGCGAGCTGGGTCTGGCGGGTCTGAACGGCGACATTCTGGTGTGGAACCCAGTACTGCAAGACAGCTTCGAGATCTCCTCCATGGGGATCCGGGTCGATGCCGAGGCGCTGCGTCGCCAGCTCGCCATCACCGGCGACGAAGATCGCCTGCAGTACGACTGGCATCAGGATCTGCTGGCCGCACGGATGCCGCAGACCATCGGCGGCGGCATCGGCCAATCCCGTCTGGCCATGCTGCTGCTGCAAAAAGAGCACATCGGTCAGGTTCAAGTCGGTGTGTGGCCCTCAGAAATGAAGGCTGCCGTACAGGGCATGCTGTAAACGAGTTGATTTCATCGGTCTGGCCCGCAAGCTGTGGCTCGCGGGTCAGCCCTGAAGGTGTGTGGCGGTGCGGACTGAACGAGCGCAGTCCGGACATGCTGTAAGCCGTGTGGTCATCCCTGATGGCCTGCGGCGAAACCGGGGCTTGCCCCTGCGACCCGCTCAACCCACGTCAGGTCGCTTCACTACATTCCTCCCGGCAATCTTCGGATTGCCGTTTTTTTTATTTTCCATCGCCCAGATATGGCAACGCCAGCCCGAGGGCTGGCGTTGCAAACATAGATACGAGACTGGTTACTGGGTCATGGTGAGGCCGTTGCTGTCGGCTCCCAGCAGCAGTTTCTTGCCGGGGACGATGCGGCCGGAGAGCAGCGCCTGCGCCAGCGGGTTCTCCACCTTCTGCTGGATCGCCCGCTTGAGGGGACGCGCCCCATAGACGGGGTCGAACCCGGCATGCACCAGCTTCTCGAGCAGCGCTTCGCTCACCTCCACCTCGTAGCCCTGCGCCTCCAGTCGCCCCATCAGGCTCTTGAGCTGGATGCGGGCGATGGACTTGATGTGATCCTCGCCGAGGGGATGGAACACCACGGTCTCGTCGATCCGGTTGATAAATTCCGGCCGGAAACTGCGGGTCAGCACATCCATCAGCATGGCCTTCATCTCGTCGTAATCCTTCTCGGAGTGGTGCTCCTGAATCAGATCCGACCCGAGGTTGGAGGTCATGATCACCACCGAGTTGCGGAAATCGACGGTCCGACCCTGACCATCTGTCAGGCGGCCATCGTCCAGCACCTGCAACAGGATGTTGAAGACATCGGGATGTGCCTTCTCCACCTCGTCCAGCAGGATCACCGAGTAGGGACGACGGCGTACCGCCTCGGTCAGATAACCGCCCTCTTCATAACCCACATATCCGGGAGGCGCCCCCACCAGACGGGCCACGCTGTGTTTCTCCATGAACTCGGACATATCGATCCGCACCATGGCATCCTGGGTATCGAACAGGAACTCGGCCAGCGCCTTGCACAGCTCGGTCTTGCCCACTCCAGTGGGCCCCAGGAACAGGAAGGAGCCGATGGGGCGATTCGGATCGGAGAGACCGGCACGGGAGCGACGAATGGCGTTGGAGACCGCATCAACCGCCTCCTCCTGGCCAATCACCCGGCTGTGCAGCTGATCTTCCATCCGCAGCAGCTTGTCGCGTTCACCTTCCAGCATGCGGGCGACCGGAATCCCGGTCCAGCGGGCCAAGACGTCTGCGATCTCCACATCGGTGACCCGGTTGCGCAGCAGGCTGGTCTCCTGCATCTCGGCTTGAGTGGCGAGATCCAGCTGTTTCTCCAGCTCCGGAATGCGGCCGTACTGCAGCTCGGACATCCGGCCCAGGTCGCCTGCGCGGCGCGCCACGTCGAGATCCTGACGGGCCTGCTCCAGCGCTGCCTTGATATGCTGGGTGCCGGCAAGAGCGGCCTTCTCGGCCTTCCACACCTCGTCCAGCTCGTTGTATTCCCGATCTTTTTCGCCAATCTCCTGATTGATCAGCTCCAGCCGTTTGCGGCTGGCGTCGTCGTCCTCCTTCATCAGCGCCTGCTGCTCCAGCTTGAGCTGGATGATGCGCCGCTCGAGACGATCGAGCGCCTCCGGCTTGGAATCGATCTGCAGCCGGATGCTGGCTGCCGCCTCGTCAATCAGGTCGATAGCCTTGTCCGGCAGCTGGCGATCCGCGATATAGCGGTGTGACAGCTGGGCCGCCGCCACGATGGCGGGGTCGGTGATCTGCACATGGTGGTGCAGCTCGTAACGCTCTTTCAGGCCGCGCAGAATGGCGATGGTGTCCTCCACGCTCGGCTCTTCCACCAGCACCTTCTGGAAACGACGCTCCAGCGCGGCATCTTTCTCGATGTACTGACGGTACTCATCCAGGGTGGTGGCGCCGACGCAGTGCAGGTCGCCACGGGCCAGCGCAGGTTTCAGCATGTTGCCCGCGTCCATGGCCCCTTCGCCCTTGCCGGCGCCGACCATGGTGTGCAGCTCGTCGATAAAGAGGATGACGTTGCCTTCCTCCTTGGCGAGATCGGTCAGTACGGCCTTGAGCCGCTCTTCAAACTCGCCGCGATACTTGGCACCGGCCACCAGCGCCCCCATGTCCAGCGACAGCACCCGCTTGTTCTTGAGCCCTTCCGGCACTTCACCGTTGATGATGCGCTGGGCCAGTCCCTCGACGATGGCGGTTTTACCGACACCGGGGGCACCGATCAGCACGGGGTTGTTCTTGGTACGGCGTTGCAGCACCTGAATGGTGCGGCGGATCTCGTCATCACGGCCGATCACCGGGTCGAGCTTGCCGATTTCGGCCCGCTCGGTCAGATCGATGGTGTACTTCTCCAGCGCCTGACGGTTCTCCTCGGCGTTGGCATCCTCCACCTTCTTGCCGCCACGCACCTTGTCGATGGCCGCTTCGAGTTTCTCCTTGGTCAGCCCCTGGGCGCGCAGCAGCTCACCCAGCGTTCCCTTGTCATCGAGGGCAGCCAGCACGAACAGTTCGGAGGAGATGAACTGATCCTTGCGCTGCTGGGCCAGTTTGTCGCAGACGTTGAGCAGCCGGCCGAGGCCGTTGGAGAGCTGCACGTCCCCTTCCACACCGCTCACGCGCGGCAGGCGATCCAGCTCCTCGCCAAGGCGGGAGCGCAGAGAATTGATATCCAGCCCGGTCAGGGTCAACAGCGGACGGATGGAGCCGCCATCCTGATTGACCAGCGCGGTCATCAGATGGACGGGTTCGATAAATTGGTGGTCACGACCCAGTGCCAAAGACTGGGCATCGGAAATAGCAATCTGGAATTTGCTGGTCAGGCGATCGAGGCGCATTGCACTCCCCCTTCAAACAGGCAGACGCCGCTTGCGCGGCAAACAACATAACTTTCTGAGATGAAAGATGAGGCCCGTACGGGCTATTTCAAGGGGCGATGCTGGTTATTTTTTCTGCAAGACGGGGCGAGAGCAGGATCCCCGCCCTTGCCAGATGCAGGGCGGGGAGCTTCATCAGGACGCCAGCCAGATGAGGGAGGCCATCCGGCCGGTCTGGCCGTCGCGACGATAGGAGTAAAACTGCTCGCTATCGCTGAAGGTGCAGTATTCGCCGCCATAGACGGCGGTAACGCCGGCACGGGCGAGGCGCAACCGCGCCAGCTGGTAGATATCTGCCAGCCATTTGCCGTCGTTGGACGAAGGGACGAACGCCGCTTCTGCTTCAGCCTGCTCAGCCATAAAGGCCTCGCGCACCTCGCCACCCACTTCAAATGCTGTAGGGCCGATGGCCGGGCCCATCCAGGCCAGGACCTCGCCCGGCTCGCAGCCCATGGCGGCGATGCTCGCCTCCAGCACACCCTCTTTCAGTCCACGCCAACCTGCGTGGGCCGCTGCGACCACGGTACCCGCCCGATCGCAAAACAACACCGGCAGACAGTCGGCGGTCATCACGATGCAGGCCTGATCCGCCTCATGGGCGCAGGCGGCATCGGCATCCGGTGCTTGCTGATAATGGCTGCTGACCTGATGAACCACGGTGCCGTGTACCTGATTAAGCCAGTTAAGGGGCCCCGGGATGGCGGCCGCCTGCTGCAAGCGGGCGCGATTGGCCTCGACTCGCGCCGGTTCGTCACCCACGTGGGCGCCCAGATTGAGACCGGCAAAGACCCCTTCACTGACGCCGCCATCCCGGGTGGTCGACAACGCCCTGACACACGCCGGGGCTGGCCAGTCGGGTTCGATCCATTTCATCTGTGACTCCTTCAATTCACCGATATAAAAACGGGGCTCCTGCAAGGGAACCCCGTTTGGCATCTGTTCGGGCCGGATGACGCCAGAAACCGACGCAGCAGGCCCTATCGCATCAGTTCCAGACTAAATCATCCGGATTGGCGAGAGTATCCGCACGCAGCACTTCCATCAGCTCCACCATGTCTTGCGGTGTAGCTGAGTGCCACTGCATCACTTCACCCGTGATGGGGTGAGCCAGTTGCAGCATAGTGGCATGCAGCGCCTGACGGTTGAAGTTGCGCAGTGTCTGAGTCAGCTCGGGGGTCGCGTTGCGCAGCGGGCGCAGACGGCCACCGTAAGCGGGATCGCCCACCAGCGGGTGCTTGATGTGGGCCATGTGGACACGGATCTGGTGGGTACGGCCGGTCTCCAGACGCAGACGCAGACGGGTGTGGCCACGGAACTTCTCGTGAACCCGGTAGTGAGTTACGGAAGGACGACCATTGGGCACGACGGCCATATGGGTACGCTGGGTCGGGTGACGGCCGATGGGCGCATCAACAGTGCCACCTGCGGTCATGTGACCGATGGCGATCGCTTCGTACTCACGGGTGATCTGGCGCGCCTGCAACGCTTCCACCAGATGGGTCTGGGCGGGTACGGTTTTGGCAACCACCATCAAACCTGTGGTGTCTTTATCCAGACGGTGCACGATACCGGCGCGGGGTACCTCGGCAATGCCGGGGTAGCGGTGCAGCAGGGCGTTGAGGATGGTGCCATCCGGCGTACCTGCGCCCGGGTGAACCACCAGTCCGGCCGGTTTGTCGATCACCAGAATGTGTTCATCTTCATAAACGATGTTGAGCTCGATATCCTGGGCATCCCAGCGAGTATCATCTTCCAGCTCGACATTCACATGCACCTGCTGCCCGGCCAGAATCTTCTCGCGCGGGGTGTTGGCAACCTGACCGTCCAGGGTCACTCTGTCCTGTAAAATCCACTCCTTGATGCGGGTGCGGGAGTAGTCTGGAAACAATTCAGCCAGGGCCTGGTCGAGTCGCTGCCCGAATTGGTGATCCTGGAATTCGCCTGTCAGTTCAATATGCTGGCTCATGTATGGTCTCTTGAGCGGGGGGTATCAATTCGAAATAATCCGGGTATTCTAGCTTTTCTTTTAGCCAAGCATAACGGATACTTTGCCAATTTCGTGGAAATGGACCGGATGTTGTTGATGGGAAAGAAGTCTCACCTGCTGATGTCGCTCGCCTTGGTCGCTACCTTGATCACAGGCTGTTCCAGCACCAAACCCAAGGTACCCGACGAACCGCCGGAGACCCTGTACCAGAAAGCACGCCTCAAACTGGATGTTGGCAATTACGTGCAAGCCACTGAATTGCTGGAGGCTTTGGACTCTCGCTACCCGTTCGGCGCCTACTCCAACCAGGTGCAGCTTGACCTCATCTATGCCTACTACAAGCAGGATGATACCGCTCAGGCGATCGCCAATATCGACCGTTTTATCCGCCTCAATCCGGCGCATAAAAATATCGATTACGTCTTCTATATGCGCGGCCTGACCAACATGGCGGCGGATTACAACTTCTTCCAGAGCCTGTTCGGCATCGGTCGTGACGACAAAGACCCTGCTTATGCCCGTCAGGCATTCCAGGATTTCAAGACCCTGTTGCAGAACTACCCCAACAGCGTCTATGCCGCCGATGCCCGTGCCCGCATGATTGGCCTGAAGAATCGTCTGGCCCGATATGACCTGAGCGTGGCCGAGTATTACGTGAAGCGTGATGCACTGGTCGCGGCCGCCAACCGGGCCAAGCTGATTGTCGAAACCTACCCCGACACAGCCGAAACCGAGAAGGCACTGGAGATCATGGTCGAGTCTTACGACGCCCTGAAGATGCCGCAGCTGGCCAAGCATGCCCGCGAAGTGCTGGCCAAGAACTACCCGGAGAACCGCCTCGGCCGTGGCTGAGTGATACGGATCAACCGGTAACAAAAACCGATGCCTTGGCATCGGTTTTTTTATCGCTGCAATTTACCCTCAACTGTTACCCGCAGATAGCTCTGTAGATCTAGTTCAGCGTGACGGCGCCCTCCCTGCACCGTCATAGCAGGGCGTTACTTCGCGACATTACCCGCCACGTTCAGGGCATCCCAGGTGCGGGAGAAGGGCGGCGCATAGGCAAAGTCCAGCATGCCGAGCTGCTCGGTGGTCACTCCCATGGTGATGGCCACCGCCAGCGCGTCGATGCGGTGTACCGCCCCCTTGCGACCGAGGATCTGGCCACCCAGCAGCCGCTTGCTGCCCGCCTCATAGACCAGCTTGACGTGAATGTCGGACTGGCCCGGGCAGTAGTTGGTATGGCACTTGTCCTTGATCACCACGGTGCGATAGTCGATCCCCATCGCCTTGGCTTCCTGCTCGGAGAGGCCGGTACGGCCCGCTTCCAGCCCCAGCACCTTGAGCGCCGCAGAACCGAGGGTACCCGGGAACTCCTGCTCGGCCCCCGCCAGGTTCTCACCCACCATGCGCCCCAGCTTGTTGGCGATGGTGGCGAGCGGCACATAGACCTGCTGCTGCTTCACGCTGTGCCAGACGCTGGCACAGTCACCGGCTGACCAGACGTTGGCCAGCGAGCTGCGCCCCTGACGATCCACCTTGATGGCACCGTTGCCGAGCCGCTCGATGCCGGTGTCGGCCAGAAACTCGGTGTTGGGCTTGACCCCGGTGCAGACCACCACGATATCGGCCTCGTACTCGCCCTGGCTGGTTCGTACACCGGTCACCCGGCCATCCCCCAGCAGTGCTTCAACTCGCTCACCCAGATGAAGAGAGACCCCCTGCTCGCGCAGTTCGGTTTCGATGTGCTGGGTGATCTCGCCATCAAACGCGTCGGGGATGACCCGAGCCGCCAGCTCGATGAGACGCACCTCTTTGCCCTGATGGACCAGCGCCTCGACCACCTCCAGCCCGATAAAGCCGGAGCCAATCACCACGGCGCGGCGATTGTGCTTGTCTTGCACCGCCGCCTTCAGCGCCAGCCCGTCGGCCATCCGGCGCAGACCGAATACCCCTTGCTGCTGCAGACCGGGGATGGGGGGCATCACTTCGCGGGCGCCGGTGGCGATCATCAGCCGATCGTAGCGATCGGTGAAGGTGTCGCCGTTGTGCTCCACTACCAGAGTCTGGGCCGCCGCGTCGACGCTCAGCACCTGATGGCCAATCTTGACCTCGATCCCCTTGGCGGCGAACTGCTCGGGGGTGAACTCGGCCATGTAGCCAGGCTCCTGAAACTCGTCGCCGACGAAGTAAGGCAGGCCGCAGGCACCGAAAGAGATCACCTCGGACGCCTCATACACCACGATGTCGGCATCTTTGGCCAGACGGCGCGCCTTGGCCGCCGCGCTCATACCGGCGGCTTCGCCACCGATGATCAGAATTCTCATTGTTTTTCCTCTCAATGGCGCAGGGAGGGCATGCCCTCCCTGCGGTCTATGACGGGAAAGGGTCACCCCTTTCCACAGGCAGATCAACCGACGCAAATCAGACGGTGGACTCTTCGCCGTCCAGACTCACTTCGTGATCGCTGTTGAACACATGCATGTCGGTCTCGCCCATCAGGCGGCTGGTGACCGTCCCTGCGGTGATGGAGCCGGAGACGTTGAGCGCGGTACGGCCCATGTCGATCAGCGGCTCGATGGAGATGAGCAGACCGGCCAGCGCCACTGGGAAGTCCAGCGCGGAGAGCACGATCAGCGCGGCAAATGTGGCGCCGCCGCCAATCCCGGCCACCCCGAAGGAGCTGACGGTGATGATAGCGATCAGGGTCATGATAAAGCCGGGATCCATCGGGTTGACCCCGACGGTCGGGGCAATCATCACGGCCAGCATGGCCGGATAGATACCGGCACAGCCGTTCTGGCCGATGGTGGAACCGAAGGAGGCGGCGAAGTTGGCGATCCCCTCAGGAATACCCAGCGACTTGGTCTGGGTTTGCACGTTCATCGGGATGGATCCCGCACTGGTGCGCGAGGTGAAGGCAAACGCCAGCACCGGAGTGATCTTCTTGAGGAAGCGCAGCGGGTTGATGCCGACCATGCTCACCAGCAGCAGGTGCACGACAAACATGATGGCGATGGCGCCGTAAGAGGCCATCACAAAGCTGAGCAGGTTGAGAATATCCGCATAGTTGGAGCCGGAGACCACCTTGGTCATCAGCGCCAGTACGCCAAACGGGGTCAGGCGCAGCACCAGAGTCACCATCCGCATCACGATGGCATGAGCCACGGCCACGAAGTGGCTGAAGCTGGCGAAGATCTCCGGCTTCTTGCGGGCGATGCCGGTAGCGGAAAGGCCGATGAAGATGGAGAAGATCACCACGGCGATGGTGGAGGTCTTGCGCGCCCCGGTCATGTCGAGGAAGGGGTTGGCCGGAATGAACTCCAGCATCATCTTGGCGAACGACATGCTCTCGACGCTACCGAGGGTTGTCTGCAGCGCAGCGCCACGGGCGCTCTCGGCGGCACCGGAGGTGAGCCCTTCAGCGGTCAGGCCAAACAGGTTGGACATCAGGATGCCTGCCCCGGCGGCGATGGCGGTGGTGAAGATCAGCACGCCTATGGTCATGGCACTGATCTTGCCCAGCGCGGTGCCGCCATTGAGCTTCAAGATAGCGCTGATGATGGAGACCATGATGAGCGGGATGATGATCATCTGCAGCAGCTTCACATAGCCGCTACCCACGATATCCAGATAGTCGATGGTCTGAACAATGACGGGCGAACCTGCACCGTAAAGCAGTTGCAACGCGGCGCCGAACAGAATACCGAGCCCCAGACCGGCAAATACCCGGCGGGTGAAGCTCACATGTTTTTCCTGTAACCGGTAGAGAAAGAACAGCAAGATGGCGGCGATGGCCAGATTGCCGATAACGCTAAATGTCATGGTATGACTCCCCAAAAAGCGGGCTTGGGCCCGAGAAACAAGAGCAAGCGCCATGCTTGCCCTGGCAACCGTGTCAGACGGTCTGCGCCGTCGTGACAAGAACAAGGGGGTCTATCGCCCCCTTGTCACAGATTCACTGCTTCTGCTGTTTCGCTCGCATGATGTTGATGATTTCAATGTCGGTATCCAGCATCCCCTCTTTGGAGAGGCGGCCCAGATTGGCGATGGTCTGGTCCACATCATCGGAAACGATCCCCTCGCTCTGGGGGACATGCAGGTTGTTGATGGCCATCAGCGAAGACTTTACCGCCGCCGAGGTGGAAGTGGAGACCTTCATGGAGCAGGCGCTGCCCGCGCCGTCGCAGATGATGCCGGAGACATCGCCAATCATGTTGTTGATGCAGTGGCTGATCTGCTGATACTGGCCGCCCAGCAGCCAGGTAATGGCGGCACCGGCACCCATGGCGGCGGTACTGGCGGCGCAGAGGGCCGACAGCTTGTTCTGATAGGTCTTGATGTAGATGGCCACCAGATGGCTCATCACCAGCGCCCGGGTCAGCTGCTCGTCGCTCGCCTTGAGGAAGCGGGCGGCCGCGACCACCGGCATGGTGGCGGCAATGCCCTGATTACCCGAGCCCGAGTTGGACATGGCGGGCAGCATGGCGCCATCCATTCGCGCATCGGAGGCGGCGGAGGAGAGGCGCATCGCCAGCGTCATCAGGTCATCGGAGAGCAGCTTGCGCTCCACCTGCTCGGTGAGGATCTTGCCGATCTGCAGGCCGTAACCCTGCAACCCTTCGTCCGCCAGCGCCTGATTCATGGTGGCAGCCTCGCGGATAAAGTCGATCTCCGCCAGCGGCACTTCCAATGCAAAATCGACGATCTCCCGCAGGGTCATGGCCGGTTTGGCGGATTTGGCTGGCTGGATCTGCACGCCGGGGGCACTGGCCTGCTCCATCAGCACCTCGCCATCCTTCTCCATCAGGATGATGCGGGTGTGGTCGGTACAGATCACCACCCGGGCACTATGACCCTCCACTTCGGCCAGCACCTCGGCGTAGAGCACGTCCGGCACATCCTTCACATCCACCTTGATCACCGGCAGCAGCGCCTTGGCCGCCTCGACCTGGGCCGGGGTGAGAGTCTTTAGCACCTCCAGCCCGGCATCGGGGTTGCCCCCTGTGATGCCGACCGCAGCGGCCACCGGCAGACCGATCATGCCGGTGCCCGGCACCCCGACCCCCATGCCGTTCTTGAACAGATTGCCACTGACCCAGACGCTGATACGGGTCGGGGTCTCCCCCAGCAGCTTGCGGCAGTTGGCCGCCGCCAGCGCCACCGACATCGGCTCGGTACAGCCCAGGGCCGGCACCACTTCACGCTTGAGCAGGGTAATAAAGTCGGTCCATTGTGGTTTCATCTGTGCATTCTCATCTTGGTGGCGCAATGCCTGTCATCGCCACAGGCAACAGCATGGCAAAAAAGGGTGACACGGGATCAACATCAAGCAGGAGCGCGTCGCCAAGGCGTCGCGAGAGAGGTGGCCGTCTGATGACTGCCCCATGCAAATCAACTTAATTTGATTCTAATATCAATAAAATCAAATTAAGTTGCGCAACATCGCTTTTTTAGCGCCATTATGCCCGTCTTTTAACAAAGCGCGACAATTTGTGATGCAACGCACAGACGATGGAGTCACCTAGAGATGATAGCGGGCCAGCAGCTGCTGGTAGGCCGGGGTCTGCTTGAACTGTTTCAAGGCGGCCGAGAAGCGCCTCGCCAACTGGTCATGGCCGGGCTTGTGGGTAAATCCGAGAAAGTTGCGGTTATCGTCGGTCAGCAGGCGGCGACCATTGAACACCTGATCCTGCAGCCCCTGGGTACGCAGCAGATAACGACCAACTTGTTCATTGAGCACGACACCATCCAGTCGGCCGGCCATCATCAGATGCAACTGCTTGACCATCTTGCCATCGCCCGTCATGGCGACCCTGATCACCCCTTCATCGGCCAGAAAATCGGGGCTGTAGGCATAGTCAGCCTGAATGCCGATCCGCAACCCCTTGAGGTCGGATAATTGCTCGAATTTCACCGGACGATCCACCGGATAGAAGAGCACTTCGCCACTACGAGAGAGCGGCTCTTCGGGATAGTGGAGCCACTCTTGGCGATCCTTGTTATAGAAGACGTCGAGTACCGCATCCCCCTGCCCGAGGCGGGCCTGTTGCAACACCCGCTTCCATGGCAGCACCTTCACCTCGGTGCGATAGCCGAGCTGCTGCAGCACGGTGCGAGCCAGCTCGAGATCTGCGCCCACCAGCTCCCCCTTGTCGCTGTGCATCACATAGGGGGGCCACAGTTCTGTCAATATGGTCAGGGTCGGCTTGTCATGAGCCATAGCCATGCCACCGACGAGAAGAGATGCCAGCAGCCAGCCGTACCACCCGATCCTTCGCCAACCCTGACACCACATCATGGAGATCCCTCATGGTCCGTATGGATTGAGGATATACAAGGGATGAGCAATAAAAAAGGAGGCCGAAGCCTCCTTGATATTCACTCTCTGAATGGCACTTACAGTGCTTTCAGGATTGCCTCGACGCTGGCCTTGGCATCGCCAAACAGCATCTGGGTATTTTCCTTGAAGAACAGCGGGTTCTGGACACCGGCGTAGCCAGTGTTCATGGAACGCTTGAAGCCGATGACGTTCTGCGCTTTCCACACTTCCAGCACCGGCATACCGGCGATCGGGCTGCCCGGATCTTCCATCGCAGCCGGGTTAACGGTGTCGTTGGCACCAATCACCAGCACGGTGTCGGTATCGGCGAAGTCGTCGTTGATCTCGTCCATTTCCAGAACGATGTCATACGGGACTTTCGCTTCCGCCAGCAGCACGTTCATGTGGCCAGGCAGACGACCGGCAACCGGGTGGATACCGAAGCGCACCTTGACGCCGCGGTCACGCAGCTTCTGGGTGATTTCAGCCACCGGATACTGGGCCTGCGCCACCGCCATACCGTAGCCCGGGGTGATGATGACGGAGCTGGAGTTCTTCAGCAGGTCAGCCACTTCCTCGGCGCTGGTTTCGCGGTATTCGCCCATCTCCTGATCAGCCGTGGAGGCCACGCCATCGGAGCCGAAGCCACCGGCGATCACGGAGATGAAGGAGCGGTTCATCGCCTTACACATGATGTAAGAGAGGATGGCACCAGAGGAACCTACCAGAGCACCGGTGACGATCAGCAGGTCGTTGGAGAGCATGAAGCCCGCCGCCGCTGCCGCCCAACCAGAGTAGGAGTTCAGCATGGAGACCACCACCGGCATGTCTGCGCCACCGATGGAGGCAACCAGATGCCAGCCGAAGGCGAAGGCGATCAGGGTCATCACCAGCAGGGCGAAGGTAGAGCCGCCCGCGTTGACGAAGTAGACCATCAGCGCCAGCGAGGCGACCACGGCCAGCAGGTTCAGCTTGTGGCGGTGTGGCAGCATCAGCGGCTTGGAGGAGATCAGACCGCGCAGTTTGCCGAAGGCAACCACGGAACCGGTAAAGGTTACGGCACCGATGAAGACGCCGAGGAAGATCTCGACCAGGTGGATGTTCAGCATGGCGCCGGTCAGGTGCTCGACCTGAGCAACGCTGTTGGCCTGCTCGAACGCCGCACGGGCGGCTGCCAGGGTGGCATCCAGATTGGAACCGACGGAGACGACGACCTCAGCAGGTGCGGAGGGGTGCAGATCGATGAAGCTGTTGAAGCCCACCAGCACTGCCGCCATACCCACGAAGCTGTGCAGCACGGCCACCAGCTCGGGCATCTCGGTCATTTCGACCTTGAGTGCCAGACGCACGCCGATGGCACCGCCGATCACCATGGCCAGAATGATCCAGTGAACGCCACTGGTCTCCGGGTTGAATACGGTGGCGAGCAGGGCGATAGCCATACCCGCGATACCGAACAGGTTGCCATGCTTGGCCGTTTCTTGCTTCGACAGTCCCGCGAGACTGAGGATGAAGAGCACGGCGGCAACGATATAGGATGCTGTTACCAGTCCTTGAGACACGTTAAACCCCCTTAATCCTTACGGAACATCTTCAGCATGCGCTGAGTGACGGTGAAGCCGCCGAAGATGTTGATACTGGCAATCAGCACGGCGATGAACGCCAGCGCGGTGACCAGGGTCGACCCTTGCCCGATCTGCAGCAGGGCACCGACCACGATAATGCCGGAGATGGCATTGGTGACCGACATCAGCGGCGTGTGCAGGGCGTGAGAGACGTTCCACACCACGTAGTAACCGACCACACAGGCCAGGATGAATACGGTGAAGTGGGAGAGGAAGGCTGCCGGGGCAACGGACGCAATCCAGCCGAAGGCGGCGATACCGATGGCACCGAACACGAACTTCTTGTTGGAGGGCTTGGCCTCTTCTTTCTTGGCGGCCGGTTTGGCGGCGGCCGGTTTCTGCGGGGCAGCAGAGACGGAGATGGCGGGCGGCGGGAAGGTCACTTCACCGGCCTGGATCACCGTCATGTTGCGCTGAACCACGTCTTCGAAGTCGATGGCAACGTTGCCGTCCTTCTCCTTGCACATCAGCTTCATCAGGTTGACCAGGTTGGTACCGTAGAGCTGGGAGGATTGGGCAGGCAGACGACCCGGCAGATCGGTGTAACCGATCACCTTGACGCCGTTGGCGGTGACATGCAGCTCACCCGGCACTGTGTATTCACAGTTGCCACCAGCCTGAGCGGCCATGTCCACGATGACGGAGCCCGGCTTCATGCTGTCGACCATCTCTTTGGTGATCAGCTTGGGAGCCGGCTTGCCCGGGATCAGGGCGGTGGTGATGATGATGTCCACCTCTTTGGCCTGCTGGGCGAACAGCTCCATCTCGGCCTTGATGAACTCATCGGACATGACTTTGGCGTAACCATCGCTGGATGCGCCGTCTTCGCCACCGAAGTCCAGCTTGAGGAATTCCCCACCCATGGATTCGATCTGCTCGGCCACTTCCAGACGGGTATCGAACGCACGCACGATGGCACCGAGGGAACCGGCCGTACCGATGGCAGCCAGACCGGCTACACCGGCACCGATCACCAGCACCTTGGCAGGCGGCACTTTACCGGCTGCGGTGATTTGACCGGTGAAGAAGCGACCGAACTGATGCGCAGCTTCAACCACGGCGCGATAGCCACCGATGTTGGCCATGGAGGAGAGGGCATCGAGGGACTGGGCACGGGAGATCCGCGGCACCATATCCATCGCCATCACATTGATGTTGCGCTCGGACAGCTTCTTGACCAGCTCAGGGTTCTGGGCAGGCCAGATGAAGCTCACCAGAGTGGCGCCATCTTTAATTTGTGCGATCTCGGCATCGGTCGGCGCATTGACCTTGAAGATAAGGTCGGCTTGCCAGACATTCGGCACCACGCTGGCACCGGCAGCCTCGAAGGCGGCATCATCGAAGCTGGCCGACAGGCCTGCGCCGGTCTCGATGGCGACCTCGAAGCCGAGCTTTTTCAGCTGCTCGACGGTAGCCGGGGTCGCTGCGACCCGGGTCTCACCGGCGAGACTCTCTCTCGGTATTCCAATCTGCATGACTATTCCCTGATGGTTAATAAACAATCGCTGCCCAGTGTCTCACTTCTGACGAAACAAGACATGACCAAAGTGCAGGTCCAGGGCTCTTTGTTATGAAAATCAGTAGGCTTTACCTCAACCTCCTGTCATGGTCAGGCCCCCGCTTTTCAGGCGCGAAGGTGATTAGTATCAAATTTTGGAGTTTTATTACAACCGCAGTCCCGACGGCACTCGTACAGAATTCAGCCCATCCCTGGCTACGATTAAAAAAAACAAACCAAATTAGAGGCTTATACCAGTAAAAACGGCTGAAAAAAGTGATCCAACCAGTCAAAAAAAATGTTTTACCGGCCCTCTATCTTAGCGTTTTTTGTTCTTACGAAATTCGCTTTCGTCTCACTTCTCGCAGCAAAACGCCGAAAAGTAACATTTTCCCAACAAAAGCGGGGCCGCTCAGCCGCCATATGGCGGGAGAGG
>NZ_JRJY01000163.1:45601-55309 GCF_000801015.1 Aeromonas sp. ZOR0001
TTCGCCCGTTTGGCGCCGATTGGCGGCCCTTACCAGGCCGCTTCATAAATATGCTGGCTCTGCACCAGATCGATATCGCTGTGCTCGCCCAGACGGGTCATGCCGTGCTCACCCAGCTTGCCGATCAGAGTGTCGATACCCAGATCTTTCAGACCGTAGTCGCGCAGTCGGGTCTTGACCCCCATCCGCTCGAAGAAGTCGCGGGTCGCGGCGATGGCATCGTCGATGCGCTCCGCTTCGCTGCCGCTGTTCAGACCCCACACCCGCTCTGCGTATTGCAGCAGCTTGGCATGTTTCTGTTTGCGCTTGGCCTGCAGCAGGGCGGGCAGCACCACCGCCAGAGTCTGGGCGTGGTCGAGGCCGTGCAGGGCAGTCAGCTCGTGACCCAGCATGTGGGTGGCCCAGTCCTGTGGCACCCCGGCACCGATCAGGCCGTTCAACGCCATGGTGGCGCTCCACATGATGTTGGCGCGCACCTCGTAGTTGTGCGGCTCGGCCAGCGCCTTGGGGCCCTCTTCAATCAGGGTCAGCAGCAAGCCTTCGGCGAAGCGATCCTGCACCTTGGCATTGACCGGATAGGTGAGGTACTGCTCCACGATGTGAACAAAGGCATCCACCACCCCGTTCGCCACCTGACGCTCGGGCAGGGTGTAGGTGAGCACCGGATCGAGCACGGCGAAGCGCGGCATCACGAACGGCGAGAAGAAGTGCACCTTGTCGCCACTGCTGCGACGGGTGATGACGGCGCCCATGTTCATTTCGGAACCGGTCGCCGGCAGGGTCAGCACGGAACCGAGCGGGATGGCGGAACGCACTTCGCTGCCGACGGTCTCGAGAATGTGCCAGGGATCCTTGGCCAGATCATAGTGCGCGGCAGCAGCGATAAACTTGGTGCCATCGAGCACGGAACCACCACCAACGGCGAGCAGGAAGTCGACCCGCTCGGCACGGGCCAGCTCCACGGCGCCCATCAGGGTCTCGTAGGCCGGGTTCGGTTCGATGCCGCCAAATTCAAACAGGGTCATGCCAGCCAGCTCGTTGCGGATCTGTTCCAGCAGGCCGCTGCGCACCACGCTGCCGCCACCGTAGGTGATCATGACGCGGGCGTCGCTCGGAAGCTGCTCGCGCAACTGGGCGATCTGCCCTTGGCCGAACAGGATTTTGGTCGGGGTATGGAGAGTAAAGTTGTTCATCGACATTGCCTTATTCTGATAGTCAGGGCGGCTAGGCCGCGAAATCGTGATTGCATTTTTCTCCAGAACCACCCTACCATCAAGACAACATCCTGCTTGATTCTTGCCTATTTCTACAAAGCAGCGAAAACCGGAACTGTCGAATCAAAGAGCGCCCATGCAAAACCGTTACAGCGACCTCGCAACCAGATTGACCCGCCACGTCACTGCACCCGGCATCACCCCATCACCGGTGAAACAGGTCAACCTCATCTATACCACCGAGCACCATGGCCGCACCCCGGTGCTCTACCAACCGCGGATGATCGTTATCCTGCAGGGACACAAGGTGGGTTATCTGGCGGATCAGGTATTTCGCTACGACCCCAACCACTACCTGCTGATGACCCTGCCGCTCCCCTGCGAGTGCGAGTGTTTCGCCTCCCCCGAGCAGCCGCTTATCGGGTTTACCATCGAGATCGATCTGGTCACCCTACAAGAGCTGCTGCTGGAGCTGGGCGATGCCCTGCCTGCCCCCGCGCCGCAAAAGAGCGGCGTCCACTCGGTCCCCCTGTCGGAAACCATGTTTTGCGCCGCCGAGCGACTGATCGAGCTGATGGACAACCCGCTGCACGCCAGGGTGCTGGGGCCGCAGACGGTGCGGGAGATGCTGTTCCACGCCCTCACCGAGGGGGGCGGGCCGGCGCTGCAGGCGCTCGCCAATCGCCACAACCATGTGGGCCAGATCGCCCGGGTGCTGCGTATGATAGAGTCCCGTTATGCCGACAACCTCACCATGGAGGAGCTGGCGCGGGAGGTGAACATGAGCGTCTCCGCCTTTCACCACCACTTCAAGGCGGTCACCGCCACCTCGCCGCTGCAGTACATCAAGTCGTTTCGCCTGCACAAGGCGCGAATGATGATGCTGCACGACGGCATCAAGGCGGGCACCGCGGCGGCCAGAGTCGGTTACGAGAGCAACTCCCAGTTCAGCCGGGAGTACAAGCGCTTCTTCGGCAGCACGCCGACGGATCAGGCCTCCCGCTTCCGGGATGGTCAGCTGCGCATCATCGAGGGATAACAAGAGAGGGATTACTTATGCGTTCACTGCTTTGCCTGTTCACCGCTTTGCTGCTGACGGCCTGTACCGGGATTGCCGACGGCATTCGCCCCGTCACCGGCTTCCAGCTCGATCGTTATCTTGGCACCTGGTATGAGATTGCCCGCCTCGACCACAGCTTCGAGCGGGGGCTGGAGCAGGTGAGCGCCACCTACAGCCTGTGTGACGATGGCGGCGTCAAGGTGCTCAACCGCGGCAAGCAGAGCGATGGCAGCTGGCGCGAGGCCGAGGGCAAGGCCTACTTCGTCGGCAACCCGGACGAGGCGCGGCTCAAGGTGAGCTTCTTCGGCCCCTTCTACGGCGGCTACAACGTCATCGACCTCGACCCCGATTACCAGCTCTCGCTGGTGACCAGCTACAACCACGACTACCTCTGGATCCTCTCCCGCTCACCCAACCCGCCCAAGGCGAAGGTGGATGCGCTGGTCGCCAAGGCGAAGTCGCTGGGCTTTGCCACCGACCAGCTTATCTGGGTCAAGCAGAACCCTTAAGCCAGTCGTGAAATGACAAAGGGCAGCCCGCGGGCTGCCCTTTCTGTTGCTGGCGTGGCGGGATGTCAGAGCCGGAAGCGGCCGATCTCCTGCTCGAGCCGCTCGGTCAGCGACTTGAGTTCGGCCGCCTGCGCCGCCTCGTTGCCAGCCTGCTCGGCCAGCTCTTGCGAGACGTGGCGGATATTCTCGGTATTGCGGCTGATCTCGCCGGTCACTGAAGTCTGCTCCTCGGCCGCTGCGGCGATCTGGGTCGCCATGTCGCTGATGGAGCCGATCGCCTCGTTGATCCGGGCAAGGCTCTGGTTGGCCGCTTCCGCATCCTCGACGCTGGTACCCGCCAGCTGACGGCTGGTCTCCATGCCACCCACGGCGCGACGGGTGGTCTGCTGCAGGGTCTCGATCATCTGCTGGATCTCGTCGGTGGAGTCGTGGGTACGGCGCGACAGCACCCGCACCTCGTCCGCCACTACCGCGAAGCCTCGGCCCTGCTCACCGGCCCGGGCCGCCTCGATGGCGGCGTTGAGCGCCAGCAGGTTGGTCTGCTCGGCGATGCCGCTGATGGTCGCCAGTATGCCGCTGATCTTCTGGGCATGGCTGTCGAGCTCATTGATGATCTGGCTGGCATCGGCCACTTCGTCCGCCAGGCCGGTAATGCTGCGCTGACTCTGGCCAACCTGGGATTGACCAGCGACCGCCAGTGCGACCGCATCGGTGGCGGTAGTGGCGGCAAACTCGGCGTTGCCAGCGATCTCCTGGGTAGCGGAAGCCATCTCGGTCACCGCGGTCGCCACCATCACGATCTCGTCCTGCTGCTGGCGTACCCGCTGACTGCGGGCCTGCGCCCCGGCCGCCTGAGCGCGAGACTGTGCCGCCAGCTCGACGGTCACATCCCGCAACCGGCTGACGATACCGTGCAGCCGCGCCACGAACTGGTTGAAGTTCTGGGCCAGCTGACCCACCTCATCCTTGCTGTGAGTGTTGATGTGAACGGTGAGATCCCCCTCGCCGTGGGCAATGTCGTGCAGGGCGTGCGCGACCCGACCGAGATCGGCGAACAGGTATTTGAAGGTGGCGGTGAGCAGGGCGCTGAACACCAGCATCAGCACCAGGGTCAGCCCCACCAGCTCCCACAGCAGACTGCTGAGCGGCGCCTCCAGCACATCGCGATACATCACCATGGCCAGCAGCCAGTCGGTACCCGGTACCGGTTGTACCGCCAGCAGTACATCCCGCCCGTCGAGGGTGGCGGCGTGCAGCTCGCTGTTTTCGCGGCCCCACTGCTGGAAGATGGCGGCAGAGAGTCCCGGCGCCAGCTCGGCGATGGGCTTGAGCGCCAGATCCTTCTGCGGATGGCCGACGATGAGGCCGCTGCTGTCGAGCAGCATGGCGTAGCCCTCACCCTGCACCTTCATCGCCAGCACTTCGTCGATCAGCTTGTCGAGCGCCAGGTTGGCCCCCACGGCGCCGACCAGCTCCCCCTGATGGCGCACCGGCTCGGAAAGAGTGACCACCAGCTTCTGCATGGTGACGCTGACATAGGGGGCGGTGACGATCAGCTGCCCCGCCTTCACCGCATCCTGATACCAGGGGCGCTCGCGCGGGTCATAGTTGCCGGTGTTGAGGGAGGGATCCTGCCGGGTCATCACCCCCTGCGCGGAGCCAAAATAGGTGAGGCCGAAGCCGCCCGAGGTGTAGGCCTGCTTCAGGTGCGGCACCAGCTCGGCTTGGGGGTTGTCGCTGATCAGGTTGACCAGCGCATGGACGGTGTTCTTGCGATCCGTCATCCATTCGCCGATGGCGACCGAGTAGGCGTGGCCATAGTTGACCGCCTCGCTCTGGATGGCGCTCATGGTGCGGGATTTTAGGGTGTGAAAGGCAACGATGCCGAGCAGTGATGCCATCAGCAGCACCACACCAAGACTGGTGGCCAGCAGCTTGCCGCGCAGAGAGAGGGTCATGACGACGAATCCTTGTTGTTGTGTCAGGCAGGGAAAACCCTGATGTATCAAAGGCTATCGGCCGCAATATGAACAGACTTTAGTGAATCTGTATATTTTCCCATCTATCAACAACAGAACGCGCTATTCGTGTGAACCAGATCGCTATTCCATGCTACTGACTCTTGTAACAACAAAGCAGCAGGCCGCCCGAAGGCGGCCTGTCACTTACCCCTGATATGCACCGGCGGAGTAGGTCAGCTCATAGCTGTGACTGTAGATCTCGACGATATTGCCGAAGGGATCTTCCATGTAGACCATGCGGTAGGGTTTCTCGCCCGGGTAGTACTCGCGCACCGGCATCCGCTGCTTGCCGCCCGCCGCGACGATGCGCGCCGCCAGCCCCTCGACATCCGGATCCTGCACGCTGAAGTGGAACACCCCGCTCTTCCAGAATTCGAAGTTGTTCTCACGGCGCTCGCTGTTGGGGAACTCGAACAGCTCGATGCCGATCTTGTCGCCGGTGGAGAGATGAGCGATACGGAAGGAGCCCCAGCCCGGGCCAAACACGTCGTTGCACATCACGCCGATGGCGGAGTCATCCTCGGTGATGGTGGTCGCCGGCATGATGAGATACCAGCCCATCACCTTGGTATAGAACTCGACTGCCTTGTCGAGGTCAGTCACCGTGATGCCGATGTGGGAGAAGTTGCGTGGATAGGTCATACGTCACCTTGAAATTGTGTGTGGGAAACAGGTGACATGATAGGAAGGGGCGACATAATGAAAAATAAGGTCAAACTAATGGAAGGCATAAATTAAATTTATGGTTAATCCACTCTGGCTCCATACCCTGGTGGTGGTGCATGAAACCGGCAGTTTTACCCGCGCCGCCGAGCGGCTGGATCTCACCCAGGCCGCCGTCAGTCAGCATATCTCGCGCCTCGAGGCCGAATTTGGCCCCCTGCTGCTGCGCAAGCCTCGCCAGCTGGAGCTCACCCCGCGCGGGCTGGTGCTGCTCGACTTCGCCCGCCAGCAGGCGCAGGCCGCCGAACAGCTGCGGGCGCGCCTCTCTGACGATGACCCTCACCGCGGCGCCATCACCCTGTCCACCCCGGGCAGCATCGGCCTGCTGCTCTATCCCCTGCTGCTCGACCAGCAACAGGAGCACCCCGGACTCACCATCCAGCACCGCTTTGCCCCCACCCCCGACATAGTGCAGGCGGTGCTGGCAGGGCGCAGCGATCTGGGACTGGTGGATCAACCGCCTGAACACCCCAGCATCGCCGCCGAGCCCTTCGCCCGCGAGCCCCTCTGTCTGGTGGTGCCCAACGACGGCGAGGAGCAGAGCTGGCAGCACCTCTGTCAGCTCGGCTTTATCGACCACCCGGATGGCCGCAGCATGGCACAACGCCTGTTGGGACGACGCTACCCCGGCCAGCGCGTTGACGAGATCCCGCTGCGCGGCTTTACCAACCAGATCGGCCTGATCCTGGAGCCGGTCGCCCGCGGCCTCGGCTTTACCGTGCTGCCCCGCTTCGCCGTCACCGCCTTTGCCCAGCAGGAGAAGATCCGGGTGATCCAGAGCAGCATTGAAGTGATCGACACCCTCTGGCTGATCTACCGCGCCGAGTGGCCGCTCCCCGCCCGCCACCAGCGGCTGGTCACCGTCCTGAAACAGCGGGTTGCTGCACATTGAACGCTCTTGCGGCAGACATCGAGATCAATATGGCCACAGTCACCGGACGGCTAACGGCAAGAAGGAGAAGAGAAAGAGAGGGATAAATTGGCGAACGCCGGAAATGCGAAAGGCCAGCTCAATGAGCTGGCCTTTCTGAAAATGGCAGGGGCGGCAGGACTCGAACCCGCAACCATCGGTTTTGGAGACCGCTGTTCTACCAATTGGAACTACGCCCCTGCAACAAACGAGGCGTAGTATACAAAGTGGAGATCAAAGGTAAAGGCTTTTTTTACGCTTTCGATGCGATTGCACAAATCCCGAACAAGTCGAGGTTGTTTGTGCAGCAAAGCGGGATAACTTGCTGTATTTGCAGCCCTGCCGGGGTAGGAATGGGACATAAATGGGGGTAGGGTGAAATCAGGTACCGGGAGGCCACTTATGCTCAATTACCGACTGCTCCAACAACTGGCGCCCCTCAACTTCAGGGATGAACGCAAGACAGAGTCCCTGCCCGCCTATCTTGAACGGGTCGCACCACTGGTGCCCTTTATTCCTGAAAATGTGCTCTCCCAGTGGATTTACCGCCATTGGCGCGGTTTTGAGTCCAACTGGAGCTTTATCGATCTCGCCAGCCATCAGTTCACCTGTGAAAGCTGGCCCACCGCGCAACTGGTAGAGCAGGTGGACTCCCGCCATATGGAGGTGATCGAGCGCTGGGGCGAGATGCTGCGCAGCAACCGTTATGTCCGCCGCTCCTGGCTCGGCGAGAAGATGCTGAGCGACGGCACCTGGCCCGAACCTGTCATCGTACTGGTGCCGGAAGAGGGTTCCAGCTACCCGAACGGTCATCCCCTGCCCCGCCCCTACTGCCTGCTGGAAGGGCACCACAGACTCGGTTATTTGCGCGCCATGGCCCGCGATGGGGAATCGCTGCAAGAGACGCACAAGGTGTGGATTTGTCGTCATGTTTCCGCCACTTAAACGTTTTTCATGCTGAAATTGACATCGGAAATAAAATTTTGACAATTAAAAAAGCGGCCCTATAATCTGTCCGGTTTTGAAAAAGGTCGGGACGAAACGATGCAGTTTTTGATTCAGAAAACAGCCTTGCAGACGGGTGGTGCGCACCAGAGCGGCCCCGTTGTTTCCGGTTCCCACCCCAACGATCCCCAGTTATTTTTAAAAAAAGCCCCTGTTTCAGGGGCTTTTTTTTGTGCCCGAAAAACCTCCAATGATGTCAAAGGGAATGCAGACGATGACCAATCCACTCTATAAGAAACATGTCATCTCCATTTCGGACCTGACCCGGTCAGAAATGGAACTGGTAGTCTCAACCGCACAACGGTTGAAGGCTGAACCTGACACCAGCCTGTTGAAAGACAAGCTGGTTGCCAGCTGCTTCTTCGAAGCCTCCACCCGCACCCGCCTCTCGTTCGAGACCGCGGTACAGCGCCTTGGCGGCAACATCATCGGCTTCGCCGACGGTGGCAACACCAGCGCCAAGAAAGGCGAGACGCTGGCTGACTCCATCAAGATCATCGGTTCCTACTCGGATGCGGTGGTGATGCGCCACCCGAAAGAGGGCGCGGCCCGTCTGGCCTCCGAATTCTCCCGCGTGCCTGTCATCAACGGCGGCGACGGCTCCAACCAGCATCCGAGCCAGACCCTGCTCGACCTGTTCACCATCCATGAGACCCAGGGCCGTCTGGACAACCTCAACGTCGCCTTCGTCGGTGACCTGAAATATGGCCGCACCGTGCACTCGCTGGCCCAGGCCCTCAGCCTGTTCAACTGCCGCTTCTTCTTCATCTCCCCGGAAGCGCTGGCGATGCCGGACTACATCTGCGAAGAGCTGGAAGAGAAGGGCATACAGTTCAGCGTCCACCAGACCATGGAAGAGGTAATGCCGGAGCTGGACATCCTCTACATGACCCGCGTCCAGAAAGAGCGCTTCGACGAGACTGAATACAAGCACATGGCTGCCAAGTTCATTCTGGAGCTGGCGACTCTGGAAGGGGCCAAGCCCACCATGAAGATCCTGCATCCCCTGCCCCGCGTCGACGAGATCGATGTGGCGGTCGACAAGACTCCCCACGCTTGCTACTTCCAGCAGGCGGAGAACGGGGTCTATGCACGCCAGGCGCTGCTGGCACTGGTACTGAACGAAACTGTCTGAGCTTAGGGGAATATCATGTCTGACAAGAACCAACTGCAAGTCGAAGCCATCCGTCACGGCTCCGTCATCGATCACATCCCCGCTGGCCAGGGCATCAAGATCCTCAAGCTGTTCCAGCTGGTTGAAACCCAGGAGCGGATCACCGTCGGCTTCAACCTGAAGTCCGGCGCACTGGGCAAGAAGGATCTCATCAAGATTGAGAACACCCGCCTGACCGAACAGCAGGCCAACCAGCTGGCGCTGTTCGCCCCGAAAGCGACCGTCAACATCATCGAAGACTTCAATGTGGTGAAGAAGCACCAGCTGGAGCTGCCGGAGTTCATCGCCGGCGTGTTCCACTGCCCCAACTCCAACTGCATCTCCCACAACGAGCCGGTAGACAGCTACTTCCGGGTGCGCGAAGTGAAGGGCGTGGTGCGGATGAAGTGCAAATATTGCGAGAAGTCCTTCACTCAGGACATCGTCAGCGAGCGTTACTGATATCTGATTGGGCCCCGCGGGGCCCATTTTTGAACCCTGTCACATCACCGAATTTCCAGTCAGCTATAATTTGCCATCGCAAGATGGTAATGCCCGCTCATTCCCTGCATATAGGTTGATTATCAGTGTTTTTACCTGATAACTGACTGCTATGACAGATATCGCGCGTTTACCTCCGGTCATCATCAAAGGAATTCGCCGTGGTCAAAACCCTCAGTCGTCCCGTTGCCCAAGAGCCCGATCTGGCCCAGCTGGATGCCTGTCGCCAGATCATCGGTCAGCACTGCTACAGCACCCAGGAAGAGATCCGTCGCGAGCTGTCGGAGCGCGGCTTTGCTGACATCAGCCAGTCCACAATCTCCCGCCTGCTGCGCCGCCTCGGCGTCGCCAAGGCGCAGAATGCCAACGGCAAGAAGGTCTACACCCTGGTCGATGAGCAGCTGGAACCCGCCGGCAGCACCCGCTCTATCCACGACATGGTGCGCGAAGTGGTACACAACCAGCAGATGGTGCTGATCCACACCACTCCGGGGGCCGCCACCGTAGTGGCTCGCCTGCTGGATCGCAACGCCAATCCCGAGATCATGGGCGCCGTCGCGGGCAACGATGGGTAATCCCCCCGAAAAACTGAGGTGCTCATAAGTAGAATTT
>NZ_JRJY01000041.1:0-1617 GCF_000801015.1 Aeromonas sp. ZOR0001
CCTCTAGCAGCCAGCAGCGGCTGGCCATGGCCCCCATCAGGTCGGCTGGCGTGCCGCTGGTGCGCACTTCGCCATCTGCCATCAGCAGCACGTGGTCGCACAGCTCCGCCTCATCGAGATAGGCGGTACTCCAGAGCACCGTCATCCCCCCTTTTGCCAGCTCGCGCACCATCTGCCAGAGGGCGCGGCGGGAGATGGGATCGACCCCGACCCCCGGTTCGTCGAGCAGCAGCACATCCGGGGTGCCGAGCAGGGCGCAGGCCAGCCCGAGTTTCTGCTTCATCCCGCCAGAGAGCTTGCCCGCAGGCCGCGCGGTAAAGCGGGCAAGATCGGTGAAGGCGAGCAGCCGCGCGAAGGTGGGTGTGCGTTCGGGCTCCAGTACGCCGCGCAAGTCAGCGTAGAGGGTGAGGTTCTCCAGCACGCTGAGATCCTCGTAGAGGCCGAACTGCTGGGGCATATAGCCGAGGCGCTGACGCAGCAGGTCTCCCTCGCTCACCGGATCCAGCCCCAGCACCCGGATGGTGCCCGCTTCGGGGATCAGCAGACCGGCCAGCAGGCGCAGCAAAGTGCTCTTGCCCGCGCCGTCGGGGCCGACCAGCCCTGTGATGCCGCCAGCCGGAATGGTGGCCGAGATGGCGTTGAGGGCGACCCGCTCGCCAAAGCGTTTGGTGAGCCCCTCGAGGGAGATAGCGCTGTTCATGGCGCCAGCCTGACGGTGACCGGCATCCCTTGGCGCAGGGCCGGGTCGGGGTCCTGTACCACGATGCGCAGCCGGTAGACGAGGTGAGTGCGCAGGTCCGGCGTTTCCACCGATTTCGGGGTGAACTCGGCGGTCGGCGAGACAAAGCCCACCACCCCGTGATAGGGCTGATCCGGCCGCGAGTCGGTGGTGAGGGTCACCTTGGCGCCGCTCGGGAAGTGGCCGAGCCAAGGCTCCTCAACATAGGCGCGTACCCAGACCGGCGCGGTCAGGGAGAGGTTGAAGGCGGTCGCTCCGCTCTGCACCATGCTGCCGTTCTCGATGGCGCGGCTGATGATGATGCCGTCGCTGGGGGCGGTCAGGCTGGCATCCGCCAGCGCCAGTTCGGCACTGGCGAGCGCCGCTTTGGCTCCTTCCAGCTGGGCATCGGACTGGGCTATCTCTTCCGGGCGGTAGCCGGTTTCGAGCTGGGCGAGCTGTTCGCGGGCGGAGCGTACCTGTGCCTGGGTCTGATCTCGCTGGGAGCGGGCGGTATCGAGCTGACCGCGGGAGATGGCGCCGGTGGCTGCCAATGCGTTCTGACGGCGCCACTGCTGGTCGGCCTCCAGCGCAGCGGCTTCGGCGGCGGCCAGTGCGGCCCGGGCGCGGTCGGTCTCTTCGCTGCGATAGCCTTTGTGGATCAAGGTGTTGGCGGCAGTGAGCGCGGCCAGATTGGCACGGGCGCTGTCACGGCTGTGGGTGAGGGGAACCGGATCGAGGCGGGCCAGCAGTTGACCGGCTTTTACCCTATCCCCCTCATCGACCAGTACCTGATCGACCCGGCCGCCGACCCGAAAGGCCAGATTGACGTCGCGAATATCGACGTTGCCGTAGAGGATGGAGCCGTCGGCGGGGCGCCCCTGCCACCAGAGGTAGCC
>NZ_JRJY01000041.1:1740-5626 GCF_000801015.1 Aeromonas sp. ZOR0001
AGCCGCCGATAACGGTTAGCAGCAGGGCCACGATGGCAATGCGTTGCTTCATACCGCTTCTCCTTCTTTCATATCGGTGGAGCGCAGGCCGCGCAGTGCCCATACCAGCCGCTGTCTGGCGGCCTCGGGGTTGTCTATCTGGCTCAGAAACGGGGCGGCCTGTTCGGGCAACCAGCCGAGCTGACGACCGCTGCCGGCGATCACCAGCGGCAGACCGACCGACCCCATGATGAAGATCATCAGCTGGAGCGGGTGGCCCGTGACCAGCGACCCTTCCGCCTGTGCCATCCGTACCTGTTCGATCAGCAGCAGGGGATGACGGCGCGGCAGGCTGAGCAGAAATCGTTGGGCCGCCCCTTCGCCTGCCAGCGCATCGCCAAACAGGTGATTGATAAAGCCGCGCTGGCGCGCCACCAGCCCGATCAGTGCCTCCATGGTGGCCTCGAACATGGCGATGGCAGAGGGGTAGGAGCCTTTGGCTGCCACCGATTTGAGCTCGTCATAGAGGGGGGCGTACCAGAGCTCGACCAGCTCGTCGATAAAGGCGTCGCGGTTGCCGAAGTGGTAGACGAAAGAGCCAAGGTTCACCTCGGCCGCAGCCGCCAGCTCGCGCACTGTCAGGCCGCGCAGCCCCTTCTCGGTGGCGATGGCAAGGCCGGTATCGAGCAGTTTCTGCCGGGTTGGATTCATCGTTCTGGTTCCTGTTGCACATATTTTGATCTGATTTATACGTATGTATAAATCAATCGCGCAGAAGTGAACAGATCTTTTTTTGAGCAAATTTCAGCAGGGATGAAAAACGGCGGGCTTTCGTAAGGGGAGGTATGAAAGCGCCTTGGGATTGAATGGATTGCCGCAGATAAGGGCCAGAATCCGGGCAGATGACGGAGGTGGTGGAGAAATAAAAACGCCTCCACAAGGGAGGCGTTTTCAGGTCCATCGATCGCGCTTACAGAATAAAGCGGCTCAGGTCCTCGTCTTCAATCAGCTTGCCGAGGTGGGCGTTGACGTAGTCGGTGTCGATGACAAAGGTCTCGCCAGACTTCTCGGAGGCGTCATAGGAGATATCTTCCATCAGGCGCTCCATCACGGTGTGCAGACGACGGGCACCGATGTTCTCGGTACGCTCGTTAACCTGCCACGCCGCTTCGGCCAGACGGCGGATGCCATCTTTGGTGAACTCGATGTTGACCCCTTCGGTGGCCATCAGCGCCTTGTACTGATCGGTCAGGGAGGCGTTCGGTTCGGTCAGGATGCGCTCGAAGTCATCTGTGGTCAGAGCGGTCAGCTCGACGCGGATCGGCAGACGGCCCTGCAGCTCGGGGATGAGGTCGGACGGCTTGGCGATCTGGAAGGCGCCGGAGGCGACAAACAGGATGTGGTCGGTCTTGACCATGCCGTGCTTGGTGTTGACGGTGCAGCCCTCGACCAGTGGCAGCAGGTCGCGTTGTACCCCTTCACGGGAGACATCGGGGCCTGAGCTCTCGCCGCGTTTGCAGATCTTGTCGATCTCGTCGAGGAAGACGATGCCGTTGTTCTCGACTGCGGCGATCGCTTTCTGTTTCAGCTCTTCCGGATTGACCAGACGGGCCGCTTCCTCTTCGATCAGCGCCTTCATGGCCTCTTTGACCTTGATCTTGCGCTTCTTCTTCTGGTTCTGGCCCAGGTTCTGGAACAGCCCCTGCAGCTGGTTGGCCATCTCTTCCATGCCCGGCGGGGTCATGATTTCGACGCCCATCGGGGAGGCGGAGAGTTCCAGCTCGATCTCTTTGTCATCCAGCTGACCTTCCCGCAGTTTCTTGCGGAAGATCTGGCGGGTGTTGGAGTTGTCGGCTTTCTCTTCCTCACCCCAGGTGTTGCGCGGGTTGGGCAGCAGGGCGTCGAGGATGCGCTCTTCGGCGGCTTCCTCGGCGCGGTATTTCATCTTCTCCATCTCGGTTTCGCGCACCAGCTTGATGGCGGCATCGGTCAGATCGCGGATGATGCTGTCCACTTCCTTGCCGACATAGCCCACTTCGGTGAACTTGGTCGCTTCCACCTTGATGAAGGGGGCGTTGGCCAGCTTAGCCAGACGACGGGCGATCTCGGTCTTGCCGACACCGGTCGGGCCGATCATCAGGATGTTTTTCGGGGTTACTTCATGGCGCATCTCTTCGTTGAGCTGCATCCGGCGCCAGCGGTTGCGCAGGGCAACGGCAACGGCACGCTTGGCATCGGCCTGACCAATGATGTGTCTGTCCAGCTCGTGGACGATTTCTCTCGGGGTCATCTCGGACATGATGGTGTTCCTGTATCCGGGGCGGGCAGTGCCCACCCCTTGGGAAATTGGGTTGGCTGGCGGCCTTACTTGGCAGCGTAGTCCAGCACTTCGATGGTGTGGTTGCCGTTGGTGAAGACGCAGATGTCGCCCGCAATCTTGAGGGACTTCTCGACAATGGTCCTGGCATCCAGCTCGGTGTTTTCCAGCAGCGCGATGGCGGCGGACTGGGCGAAGTTGCCGCCGCTGCCGATTGCGATGAGATCGTGCTCCGGCTGCACCACGTCACCGTTGCCGGTGATGATGAAGGATTTGTGTTCGTCGGCCACGGCCAACAGCGCTTCGAGGCGGCGCAGGGCGCGATCGGTGCGCCAATCTTTGGCCAGCGCCACGGCGGCGCGCTCCAGATTACCCTGATGGGCCTGCAGTTTTGCTTCGAAACGCTCGAGCAGGGTGAAGGCGTCGGCGGTACCGCCAGCGAAACCGGCCAGCACCTTGCCGTTATAGAGACGATGAACCTTGCGGGCGTTGCCCTTCATGACGGTGTTGCCAAGAGAGACCTGGCCATCGCCACCGATGACGACCTGACCGTTGCGGCGAACTGAAACTATGGTAGTCACTTTACTTACCTCGCTTGAGCCGAATGACGGCCTGACTGTGCATGGCAAGAAAGATGGGGATGGCAAACGGGCTTTTCAACCCTGCTTTTGGTCGGGATAAACGGGGTAGCAATCAGGGTGGGTGCGAGTGACACCAAAAGAACAGGGCCGGGTGTTGCCACCCGGCCCTGCGTCATCGGTAAGCGGATTACCCTTTCTTGGGAATGCAGCCGCTGATGCCGGAGCTCTGCAGCTTGCTGTTGGCCGCGTCGGCGGCCGCCTTGCCGTTGAAGGGGCCCACCATCACCTTGTAGACGGTGCCGTTGGCGCCATTGATCACCTGCAGGCTGGAAGAGAGGCCGGCGGTGAAGGCGATACGCGCCTTGAGCGACTCTGCGGAATCCTGCGAGCGCAGGGCGGCGCACTGCATCATGTAGCGACCGCTGTCGGCGGCTGCGGTCTGGGCTGGCGGAGTGGCCGCTTTGGCCTTGGCCGCTTCGGCCCGCTCCCGTTCAAGCTCGGCGCGGATCTCCCGTTCCATCCGTTCCCGTTCGGCCTTGCGGTCGATCACCTGCTCTTGCGCGCTGGCAACCGGTGCACCCGAGGTGGAAGGGGTGGTCGCCGGATTGGGCTGATAGGGCTTGGGTTGGCCGATGGGCGTTCCCGGTTGGGGAATGTCGGTCGGCACCGGCTGCGGCAGTTTTTCCGGTTGCAGGGTCATGGTATCTGCCGGTGGCGGCGGCAGCACACCCGGCTGGGTCGGCGGTTCTATGATATCGACCTGCTTGTTCTCAAGCCGTTCGATGTAGCTCCACTTTTCCTGAGGCAGCCCGTTATTCTGCGCTTTTGGCTTGTTGGCCTTTACCTGCTCCTCAATGGTGGGGGCATCGTTGCCCTTGCCATTGATCATGTAAAGGAAGCCACCAAAGCCTGCCAGCAGTGCCACGACCAGCAGCACTGGAATAACAGGAAAGCGGCGAGGGGCCGCTTTCTTGGTATTGCGGCCACCCGCCCGACGTCGCGGGCGGCT
>NZ_JRJY01000041.1:5708-18699 GCF_000801015.1 Aeromonas sp. ZOR0001
GCGGCTGCCGACATAATCCCGGGTTGCCATCTATTACATGCGCTCCAGGGTATGGATGCCCAGTACGCCGAGGCCCAGCTTCAGTACCTTGGCGGTGGCGGCGCACAGCAGCAGACGGCTCTGACGGGTTGCTTCGTCCACGCCATCCTTGTTGATCGGGCAGGCTTCATAGAAGGTCATGAAGTTGCCGGACAACTCGTACAGGTAGGTACAGAGCAGGTGCGGCATGCCTTTGTCGGCCACGCCGTTGACCGCGTCGGAGAACTGGATCAGCTTCTGGGCCAGCACCTCTTCGGCCTCTTCGTTCAGGGTCACGTTGCCGGTCAGCGTCTCGGCATCAATATCCGCCTTACGGAAGATGGACTGGATACGGGTGTAGGCGTACTGCAGGTAAGGGGCAGTGTTGCCTTCAAACGACAGCATCAGATCCCAGTCGAAGATGTAGTCGGTAGTGCGGTTCTTGGAGAGATCCGCATACTTGACCGCGCCCATGGCGATGGCGTTGACCACGTTGGCCTTCTCTTCGGCAGAGAGGTCGCTGTTGCGGCTCTCCAGCAGGGCGGCGGCGCGCTCTTCGGCCTCGTTCAACAGATCAACCAGCTTGACGGTGCCACCGGAGCGGGTCTTGTAGGGACGACCATCCTTGCCCAGCATCATGCCGAAGGCGTGGTGCTCGAGGGGGACGGATTCCGGCACATAACCCGCCTTGCGGGTGATGGTCCAGGCCTGCATCAGGTGCTGGTGCTGACGGGAGTCGATGAAGTACATGACACGGTCGGCGCCCAAGGTTTCATAACGGTATTTGGCACAGGCGATGTCGGTGGTGGTGTAGAGGAAACCGCCATCGCTCTTCTGGATGATGACGCCCATGGCCTCGCCATCCTTGTTCTTGAACTCGTCCAGGAAGACAACGGTAGCGCCTTCGCTCTCGACCGCCAGCCCCTTGGCTTTCAGGTCGGCCACGATCTCCGGCAGCATGTCGTTGTACATGGACTCGCCCATGATGTCCTTGTTGGTCAGGGAGACATTCAGGCGGTCATAGTTGATCTGGTTCTGTTCCATGGTCATGTCGACCAGCTTCTTCCACATGGTACGGCAGTACTCGTCGCCGCCCTGCAGCTTGACCACGTAGTTACGGGCACGCTCGGCGAAGGCTTCGTCTTCGTCGTAGCAACGCTTGGCCTGGGTGTAGAAGGCTTCCAGATCCTTGAGTGCCATGTCGCTGGCGTGCTCGTTGGACATCTTCTCCAGGTAGGCGATCAGCATGCCGAACTGGGTGCCCCAGTCGCCGATGTGGTTGGCACGGATCACTTTGTGGCCGAGGAATTCCAGCGCGCGCGCAGCTACGTCACCGAGTACGGTGGAACGGATGTGGTGCACCGCCATCTCTTTGGCCACGTTGGGGGCGGAGTAGTCCACCACCACGGTTTGTGGCGCGGGCAACCGTACGTTGGCGTTGGCAGAGGTCACCATGGCTTCGACCTGACCGGCCAGCCAGCGCTGGTCGAAGAAGAAGTTGATGAAGCCGGGGCCGGCGATCTCGACCTTGGCGATCAGGTCGGAGGCAGGCAGGTGCTCGATGATGGCAGCCGCCAGCTCACGGGGATTCTTGCGGGCTGGTTTGGCCAGCAGCATGGCCAGGTTGGTAGCCAGGTCGCCGTGAGCTTTTTCCTTGCATCGGTCTACTTGCACGCGGGCTTCCAGGTCCGCCGGCAGGACGCCTGCTGACTTGAGATTGGCTACCGTTTGTTCAAGTAGATGATGAATATGCTCTTTCATAACTGACCACCAAGGTTGCGCGTCGAAAAATGACTGATATATAAGGGCGTGAATTTTACCCGCATCGGCCCGAGAAAACTATAGGGATGACCCGCCGCTCGCTGTCGGGCGGATATTTCACTGCGTTTAGCGCCATATTCCAGAATATTGGGCGGAAATTACGGTGCTTATCCATTTCTACTGCATATCAAAGCGGCTTGTCCAGGCTATTTTCCCCTGATTGTTAAGGGTTTTTCCTTTCCGATGACGGGAATGATCTCCTCCCTCTGGCCCGGCGTATCAACAGAGGTTCCCAACCGAGGAGTTTGCGATGCGACTGGCGCTGTTTCCCCTATCTGCCCACCTGCTGCCCGGCGGCATCATGCCGCTGCGGATCTTCGAACCGAGATACCAGCGGATGATCGCCGAGGCGGGGGAGTCCGGCTTTGCCCTCTGCATGGTGGACCCTCGCCAGCCCGACGCCCTGCGCAACATGCTGCCCATCGCCACCCGGGTCACCATCATCGATTTCGACCGGCTGCCGGACGGCATGCTGGGGATCACGGTGCAGGGGATGGAGCGGGTGCAGATAGAGGATCTGTGGCAGGAGCCCGATGGCCTGCGTATCGGCGAGGTGACCCCGCTGACGGCCTGGCCGCCCCGCCGGCTCCATCCCGATCAGCAACCACTGGTTGATGCGCTGCGGGAGGTGTTTGCCGACTATCCCGACTATGCCTCCCTCTATCCCGCCCCCCGCTGGGACGATGGCAACTGGGTGGCCCAGCGCTGGCTGGAGGTGCTGCCGATCCCCCCTGAACAGAAACAACTGCTGCTGGCCGCCGCCGACAATCAGCCCGCCATCGCTCTGCTCAAGGGGGTGCTGGTGGCCAGCCACTGAGTTTTTCCTGACCCGATGATCCGCCACTGCCGCATCGCCGTACAAGTCATCACCACAGCATGTTCGACAGCACACCAAAGGGATGGCGCAATGGCATATACTGGCCAACCACACTCGACCATACGCAGGACCTCGCCCGTGATGGATAACCCGGATGGCGACCTCAAATCTCTGCTGATCAGGGTGGCAGAGCAGGCCGACAAGGCTGCTTTTGCCCGCCTGTTCCAACACTTTGCGCCGCGTATTCGCAGCTACGGCCTGCGCCACCTCGGTAGCGAGGCCAACGCCATGGAGCTGGTGCAGGAGACCATGCTGCTGGTGTGGCAAAAGGCGCGCCTCTACCACCCCGAGAAGGGGGCGCCGACTACCTGGATCTACACCGTGATGCGCAACCAGTGCTTCGACATGCTTCGTCGTCGTCGCGCCAGCAAGGAGGATCTCTGTGCCGAGGAGCTGTGGCCGGTGCTGGAGTTTCAGGCCGAAGAGGAGCATCTGAGCGGCGGGGAAGATGCGGTGCTGACTCGTCAGATGGCCCACTATCTGGGTACCCTGCCGGAGCCGCAACAGCAGGTGGTGCGCGGCATCTATCTGCAGGAGTTCTCCCAGCAGGAGCTGGCGGAGCGCCTTGGCGTGCCGCTTGGTACCATCAAGTCCCGCCTCCGGTTGGCGTTACAGAAACTGAAAGAGCAAGTGGAGCAAGGCCATGATTAAAGCCCATCCGACCGACCCTATGCTGCGCGCCTTCGCCGCCGACGAGCTGCCTCTGCCGCTGGCGGTGGGGCTCTCCGCCCACTGCGAACTCTGCCCCGATTGTGCTGCCCGACTGAAGACATTCGAAGAGGAGCTGGCGCAGCAATATCTTGCTTCGCCAGTAGAGTCCGAGCTGGCCCCTCGCGAGGAAGTGGCGCTGGACGCCGGATTCGACGCCATGCTGGCGGATATTCTGGCCCAGCCGCTGGCTGAGCCCCCCTCCGAGCCAACACATGACCAGCCCCGAACGCAGCACGGCGAGCTGGAGGTGGCCGGTCACGCCTACCGTTTGCCACGGGTGCTGGCCCGCTATCGTTCGCCCAAGTGGCGCCATATCGGGGCCATTCGTCAGCAGAGTCTGCCGCTGGACGAGATGGGCGCGCGCGCCAGCTTGCTCCATATCGAAGCGGGCGGCCGCATCCCCGAGCACACCCATCAGGGTTATGAGCTGACCCTGCTGCTGGCGGGCAATATTCAGGATGGCGATACCCTTTACAAGGCGGGGGATTTTATCTGGCGCGATGCCAGCCACTCCCACAGTCCGCATACGCCCGATGGCTGCCTCTGCTACACGGTGCAGGATGCGCCGGTGCAGTTCACCAAAGGGCTGTCGCGACTGCTGAACGGCATCAGCCAGCACCTCTACTGAGCACCATGACGCCATAGAAAAAGGGACCAGATTGGTCCCTTTTGTCATTTCATTGCAGGCTGCCGATCAGGCGACAAACACCAGATAGACGGCGAATGCCACGATAAAGCGGTAGATGGCGAATGGGATAAAGTCGATGCGGCGGATCAATGTCAGGAAGGTCTTGATCGCAAACATCGCCACCACGAAGGCGGTGATAAAGCCCACTGCAAACATCGGGAAGTCGGCCATCGAGAGGAAATCGCGGCTCTTGTAGAGATCCAGCCCACTGGCCGCAACCATCATGGGCACTGCCATGATGAAGGAGAACTCGGCAGCTGCGTGACGGCTGATCCCCATCAGCATGCCACCACTGATGGTGGCGCCGGAGCGGGAGAAGCCGGGCCACAGGGCCAGACACTGGAACAGACCGATGCCGAACGCCTGCTTGTAGCTGATGTCATCCAGGGTTTCGGCTGTGACGGCCGGGCGGAATTTCTCGGCGATGATCAGCAGGATGCCCCCCGCGACCAGCGCGTACATGACGGTCTGCGGACCAAACAGGTTGGCCTTGATCCAGCTGTGGATGGCCAGACCGACCACGATGGCGGGCATCATGCCGAGGATGACGTGGATCAGCGACAGGGTGGCGTGATCCCGGGACGGCTTCTGGCCAAAGTGGATGCCAATCAGGCCAAACAGGCGACGCCAGAAGACGGCGACCACGGCGAGGATGGAGCCCAGCTGGATCACCACTTCGAAAGTGGCAGCCTTGGGCCCTTCAAAGCCCAGCAGATGGCCGACGATAATCATGTGGCCGGTGGAGGAGACGGGGAGGAACTCGGTCAGTCCCTCGACGACGCCCAGAATAAAGGCGACCAGCAGGCTATAGGTGTCAGTCATCGAACAAACAATCCTTAACTTCGTTGATGTAAAAACGCCCCGGGAGGGTCTCGGGGCGGCTTATCTTGCTCGATAGTGACTGCTGAGGCTATGTAAAAATCATGAAACCTTTAAGTCAGTCGCGGATAAAACGGTGGCGGGTCTGGTGGTGATAACGCCCGCCCGGCAGCAACCAGGGGTTGCCCAGCTCGGGGCGATTGGGGCTGTCCGGCAGCTGTTGCGCCTCAAGACAGAAGCCGTCGTGATCCCGGTGCGACTGGCCGCTACGGTTCGGGGTATTGGCCAGCCAGTTGCCGGTATAGAACTGCAGCGAGGGTTGGTTGGTGTAGACCTCCATCGCCAGCTGCCTGTCCCCTGATACCACGCGAGCAGCCCACACTTGCGTTGGGCCGTTGAGCACAAAGGCGTGATCGTACCCCTTGGCCTGTTGCTGCTGGGGATGGTTCAGCCAATCCTGGCCAATCAGGCGCTCGCGGCGCAGATCGAATGGCCCCTCCACCGGGGTGATGGCGATCGGCAAACCGCTCGGGTCGGTCGGCAGGAAGTGGTCGGCATTGATGCTGATGAGGTGGTCACGGACATCTCCGCCATCAGTTTGCCCATCGAGATTGAAGTAGGCGTGGCTGGTGAGGCTGACCGGGGTTGTGGCATCCGTGCTGGCGATGAAATCCACCACCAGATCGTTCTGCTCCAGCCGGTACTCCAGGGTGACCCGCAGATTGCCGGGAAAGCCCTGATCCCCCGCTCGGGAGAGCAGCGCCAGCTTGACCCGATCTGCTTCCAGTTCCTTGATCCGCCAGCGCTGGCGATGAAAGCCTGCCTGCCCGCCGTGCAGACAGTTGGGTGCCTGATTGGCATTCAGCGGCCAGCGCTGTCCATCACGCACCAGCTCGGCACCGCCGATGCGGTTGGCAAAGCGTCCTGCCACCGCGCCCAGCCACACCTGCTGGGTGGGATAGGCGTCGTCGGCACAGCCCAGCAGCACTTCACGCCGTTTGCCCGCCACCGGCAGGGTGAGGGAGGTGAGGGTGGCGCCGAAGTCGAGGCCGCGCAGCCGCAGCCCCTCTTCATTTTCCAGTTCGAACGGGGTCATGGCGCTGCTCATAGCTTGCCTGCACCGGCGCTGGCAGAGCAGACGTAGCAGTCGGCCTTGAGGCCCGAGATGGCCGGATACTCCGCCTCGACGGCGGCAATCACCTCGGCCACTTTCTCCGGGCGCAGCAGGGCGACCACGCAGCCGCCGAAGCCGCCACCTGTCATCCGCACGCCGCCATCTGTGCCGATCCTGGCCTTGATGATCTCCACCAGACCGTCGATGGCGGGCACTGTGATCTCGAAGTCGTCGCGCATGGCGGCGTGTGATTTGGCCATCAGCTCGCCGAGTCGGGTCAGATCGTGGCTCGCCAGTGCATCGGCCGCCGCCAGGGTGCGGGCGTTTTCACCGACGATGTGGCGGGCACGGCGATAGCAGGCCTCATCCAGCCCGGCCTTGCCCGCTTCCAGTCCGGCCAGATCGAGGTCGCGCAGCGCCTTGACTCCGTAGTGACGAGCGGCCGCTTCGCACTGCTGGCGGCGGGTGTTGTATTCGCTGTCCACCAGACCGCGACGCACATTGGAGTTGACGATCAGCACCGCCAGATCCGCCGGCATGGGGATCAGACGGGTCTCCAGCGAGCGGCAGTCGAGCAGCAGGGCGTGGTCTGTTTTGCCGCTGGCGGAGATCATCTGATCCATGATGCCGCAGTTGCAGCCGACGAACTTGTTCTCCGCTTGCTGGCCGTTGAGGGCGATCTCCGCCTGAGTGATGTCGAGCTTCAACGCCTCTTTAAAGGCTTGGCCGATGGCCACTTCCAGTGAGGCAGAGGAGGAGAGCCCCGCCCCCTGCGGCACGTTGCCGGAGACCACCAGATCGAGGCCGCGCAGGGCATAACCGCGCTCCTGCAGATACTTCACCACGCCGCGGATGTAGTCGCTCCAGCGTTGGTTGGGGTGGTGCTCGATGGGCTGGTCGAGGTCGAACTGGTCGCGCTGGTTGTCGTAGTCGGCGGCGATCACCTGCACTTGCCGGTCATCGCGCAGGCCGATTGCAACGCAGGTTTCGTAGTCGATGGCGCAGGGCAGCACGAAGCCGTCGTTGTAGTCGGTATGTTCACCGATGAGGTTGACGCGACCGGGGGCGCGCACCAGCAGATCGGGCGCTTTGGCAAATTGCTCGGCAAAAACGGTGCTGACGCGTTGGCTGGGGGTCATAGGGCCTCCTCATTGGTGTGGCTGGTCTGGTTGTAGTGAATGGGGCTCAGGGCGCGCAGCCGCTCGGCGGCCTGCTCGGGGGTAAGGTCGCGCTGGGTTTCGGCCAGCATCTCGAAGCCCACCATGAATTTGCGCACGGTGGCGGAGCGCAGCAGTGGCGGATAGAAGTGGGCATGCAGTTGCCAAGCCTCGGGGCACTCCGATTTGGGCGGTGCAAAGTGCCAGCCCATGGAGTAGGGGAAGCTGCACTCGAACAGGTTGTCGTAGCGGCTGGTGAGCTCCTTGAGCGCCACCGCCAGATCCTGTTGCTGGGCCTGGGTCATATTGAGCATGGAGGGGACGTGCGCCTTGGGCAGCAGCAGGGTTTCGAACGGCCAGGCGGCCCAGAAGGGAACCACGGCGAGCCAGTGCTCGGTCTCCACCACGATGCGCGAGCGATCCGCCAGCTCCCGCTTCACATACTCCAGCAGCATGGGGCGGCCATGCTCGGCCAGCCAGTCACGCTGGTGCTGCTCTTCGCGGGCGATCTCGTTGGGCAGGAAGTCGCTGCCCCAGATCTGGCCGTGGGGGTGCGGGTTGGAGCAGCCCATGACGGCCCCTTTGTTTTCAAAGACCTGCACCCACTTCCACTGGGCTGACAGCTCGGCGACCTGATCCATCCAGGTGGTGATCACCCCCTCGATGGCGGGCAGCGGCAGCTCGGGCAGGGTCTTGCCGTGATCCGACGAGAAGCAGATGACCCGGCTGGTGCCGCGGGCGGCTTCCAGCTTCAGCAGGGGATCGCTGGCGCTATCGGCGGCCGGAGTATCCTGCATCAGAGCGGCGAAGTCGTTGGTAAAAACGAAGGTGCCCTTGTAGTCGGGGTTGATGTCGCCGGTGACCCGGGTGTTGCCCGCGCAGAGGAAACAGTCGGGATCGTGGGCCTGTTTGGGGGCCTGACTCACCTTCTCCACCTGTCCCTGCCAGGGGCGTTTGGCCCGATGGGGGGAGACCAGCACATACTGGCCGGTCAGCGGGTTGAAGCGGCGATGGGGATGATCGACGGGGTTGAACATCATCTCTCCTGAATAAGGTATTGAAAAATAGGGTCGTCTATTAACAGGGAGCAGGCAGGCCTACTCCTCGTAACCGTTCGGATTGGCGGATTGCCAGCGCCAGCTGTCGGCGCACATGGCGTCGATGTTGCGGGTCGCCTGCCAGCCCAGTTCACGCTGCGCCTTGGCCGGATCGGCCCAGCAGGCGGCGATGTCGCCCGGGCGGCGCGGTTCGATGCGAAATGGCAGCGGCTTGCCACAGGCTGCAGAGAAAGCGGCGACCAGCTGCAACACGCTCTGGCCCTGACCGGTGCCCAGGTTGTAGGTGTGCACGCCACCCTTGCCGGCGCAGTGTTGCAGTGCCTTGACGTGCCCCTCGGCGAGATCCATCACGTGGATGTAGTCGCGCACACCGGTGCCGTCCGGGGTGGGGTAATCGTTTCCAAAGACAGACAGGCAGTCGCGACGGCCAATGGCGACCTGGGTGATATAGGGCATCAGGTTGTTAGGGATCCCTTGCGGGTCTTCACCCATGGTGCCCGATTCGTGGGCGCCGACCGGATTGAAGTAGCGCAGCAGGGTCATGCTCCAGTGGGGCTCGGCCAGCTGCAGATCTTCGAGGATCTCCTCGATGATCAGCTTGGATCGTCCGTAGGGGTTGGTGGCGCTGCGAGGGAAATCCTCGCGGATCGGCAGGCTGGCGGGATCGCCATAGACGGTGGCAGAGGAGCTGAACACCAGATTGTGCACATTGGCCCGCTTCATCGCCTGCAGCAGGGTGAGGGTGCCGCCGAGGTTGTTCTCGTAGTAATCCAGTGGAATGCGGGTCGATTCACCGACCGCTTTGAGGGCGGCAAAGTGGATCACCGCATCGATCTGCTGTTCGGCGAAGATCCGATCCAGTAGGGCTGCATCGCGAATATCCCCTTGATAGAACATGGGTTGCTGGCCGCTGATGGCGGCGACTCGAGTCAACACGCTGTGCTTGCTGTTGCCGAGGTTATCGACCACCACGGGATTCATGCCTGCCGCTTGCAGGGCCAGACAGGTGTGGCTGCCGATATATCCGCAACCGCCGGTGACCAGAACGTTCATCTTGCTCTCCACTGAAAAGTGTCTGGAAGCAGTCTAGCCGAGGGTGTGGCGACCAAACTGTGAGCTTGCTTGCAAAATAGTGTAAGCGATTACACTATTTTTATGGTCATCCTGACGGCAGATATGCGTTTCACCCCTGTTTTCAATGGGTTTGCTGGGTATAATGGCGCTCTATTGCACAGTGAAAGAAGTGAAAACAGCATGAGCACCATCAAGGATGTCGCCCGTTTGGCCAATGTGTCGGTGGCAACGGTTTCACGGGTGATGAACAACTCCCCCAAGGCCAGTGCCGCGTCTCGCGAAGTGGTGCAGAAGGCCATGGCCGAACTGGGCTACACCCCCAACGCCAACGCGCGGGCACTGGTGAGCCAGACTTGCGACACCATGGGGGTGGTGGTCGGTGATGTAGCCGATCCCTTCTTCGGTGCACTGGTGAAGGGGGTCTCCGGCGTGGCCGTCGAGCAGAACCTTCACCTGCTGATGGGTAACGGTTTTCACAAGGCGCGTCAGGAGCGTGAAGCGATCGAGCTGCTGATCGGCAAGCGTTGCGAGGCGCTGGTGGTGCACAGCAAGGCGCTGAGCGACGAGGAACTTTACGATTACGCCATGCGGGTGCCCGGTATGGTACTGATCAACCGCGATATTCCGGCCCTCAGGGGACGCTGCATCGCTCTCAACAACCGGCTGGGGGCGGCTACGGCGACTCGCCACCTGATCGAACTGGGTCACCGCCATATCGCCTTTATCAGCTCGGATCACGCCATCGAGGATGCCACCTTGCGTCTGCAGGGGTATCAGGATGGGCTGATGGAAGCCGGTCTGGCAGCCGATCCCGAGCTTATCGAGAGTGGCACCCCGAACGAGGAGGGGGGCGAGCGCGCCATGCTCAACCTGTTGGCCAAGGGGCTCAAGGTGACCGCCGTGGTGGCTTATAACGATGCCATGGCGGCGGGCGCCATCTCTGTGCTGGCGGACAACGGCCTGCGAGTGCCGGAGGAGGTTTCGGTAGTGGGCTTCGATGACATCATCTATGCCAGATATTTGCGCCCCAAGCTCTCCACCATGCGCTATCCCATCGAGCTGATGGCGGCCCAGGCGGCCAAGCTGGCCATTCAGCTGGCGGCGGGGGAGAGTGACGCGACCCAGAGCCGGATCTATACCCCCACCCTGATCAATCGCCACTCGGTGGCACCGGTTCGGGCCGGATAGCCCCCTTTTGCGGCCCTGTTCGGGGCCGTTTCTTGCACAGTTATTGTTTTACCTATTTTTAATCATTTTTACTCCGCTTTACTTAACAAAATTAGTGTAATCGTTTACATCTGTGTGAGCGAGATCGCCGTTCCCTGCGTCATACTTCTCTAGACTGAATACGTTTTCCAATCAGCAGGGAGAGAGTGAATGCTCAGGGAGATAGTGGCGCGTCAGGATTGGCAGACTCAGGCTATTACGTCGGTAAACCGGCTGGCAGCCCATACCCCCATGTTCAGCTGGCGCAGCGAAGCGGATGCCAGGGGTGATCTGGCCTCTTCCTCCCGTCTCTTGCTCGATGGCGAGTGGCGCTTCTCCTTCTTTGCCGCTCCCGAATTGGTGCCCGAGAGTTGGCTGGCGCAGGATTTGGTGGATGCTTGCCCCATTACAGTGCCGGGCAACTGGCAGCTGGATGCCGCCTATCCGGCTGCGCGGCCGCTCACCGATGGCCCCATCTACACCAATATCAAGTACCCCTTTCCCTGTGATCCACCGCGCGTGCCGGCAGAGAATCCCACCGGTTGCTACTCCCGCGAGTTCGATCTGCCCGCCGGCTGGCTGGCAAGCGGCCAGAGCCGGATCATCTTTGACGGGGTTAGCTGTGCCTTCCACCTTTTTTGCAACGGTCGCTGGGTCGGCTACTCCCAGGACAGCCGCCTGCCCGCCGAATTCGATCTGACTCCTTATCTGCAGAGCGGTCGCAACCGGTTGGCGGTGCTGGTGCTGCGCTGGTCCGACGGCTCCTATCTGGAAGATCAGGATATGTGGTGGCTGTCGGGGATCTTCCGCTCCGTCAGCCTGCTGCACAAACCGTTCCGCCATCTGATGGATATCCGGGTGACCCCCGAGCTGGATGCCTGCTATCGGGATGGTCGTCTCAAGATTGCCCTGCAAGTCGCCAATGGGGCTGGGCTGTCGGTAGAGGCCAATCTCTATGACGGTGGCGAGCGGGTCGCGACCCTGCGCCAGCCGATCGGCACCCAAGCCATTGATGAGAAAGGGGCGTATGACGATCGCGCCGAGTTCTGGCTCGACGTGGCTGCGCCGCGCAAGTGGAGCGCCGAGACGCCTCATCTCTATCGCCTGACCCTGACCCTGCTGGACGAGCAGGGCCGCGCCATCGAGAGTGAGGCGTGCGATGTGGGCTTTCGGGTGGTGGAGATCAGTGGTGGTCTGCTGCGGGTCAACGGTCAGCCGCTGCTTGTTCGTGGTGCCAACCGTCATGAACACCATCCCGCCAAGGGTTATGCCATTGATCGCGCCACCATGGAGCGGGATCTGCTGCTGATGAAGCGCCACAACTTCAATGCGGTGCGCTGCTCCCACTATCCCAACCACCCCGACTTCTATCGCCTCTGCGATCGGCTCGGTCTCTATGTGGTGGACGAGGCGAATCTGGAGACCCACGGCATGACTCCGATGGGGCGGCTGGCGCGGGATCCCGCCTGGAGCAACGCCTTTCTGGAGCGGGCGACCCGCATGGTGGCACGGGATTTCAACCACCCCTCCATCATCATCTGGTCGCTCGGCAACGAGTCGGGTTACGGCCCGGCCCACGATGCCATGTATGGCTGGATCAAGCGCAGCGACCCGAGCCGTCCTGTGCAGTACGAGGGGGGCGGGGCCGATACCCCGGCCACTGACATCATCTGCCCCATGTATGCCAGAACCCATCAGGATCAACCCTTCCCGGCGGTGCCAAAGTGGGCGCTGGCCAAGTGGATCGGCCTGCCCGGCGAGCACCGACCGCTGATCCTCTGCGAATATGCCCACGCCATGGGCAACAGTCTGGGGGGCTACGCCCACTATTGGCAGGCGTTTCGCGATCATCCACGTCTGCAAGGCGGATTTGTCTGGGATTGGGTCGATCAGGGGCTCGACAAATACACCGCTGATGGTCGCCACTACTGGGGCTATGGCGGCGACTTCGGTGATGTGCAAAACGATCGCCAGTTCTGCTGCAACGGCCTGCTGTTCCCGGATCGCACCCCCCATCCCACCCTGTTCGAGGCAAAACGTGCCCAGCAGCCGTTCCGCTTCAGCCTGCTTGAGCACACCCCGCTGCGGGTGCGGATCGAGAGCGAATACCTGTTTCGGGAAACCGACAACGAGCGGCTTTGCTGGCAGCTGTGCGAGAACGGCCATGTGCAGCAGCAGGGGGAGTTCTCCCTTGAGCTGGCGCCACAGGGGGTGGTCGAGTTGACCCTGAGCGAGGCGTTGCCCCCCTTTGCGGCAGGCTCACTGGCCTGGCTCGATCTGGCCATCGTTCAGCCGCAGGCCACCCCTTGGTCGCAGGCAGATCACAAGGTCGCCCGTCAGCAGTTCACCCTGCCGACTCCCCTTGCCCTGCCAGCGCCGGTCGCTGCCGCCACCCTGAGCGAGCAGCCGGATGGCTGGCGGATCACCGCCGCAAACAACCAGTGGCGG
>NZ_JRJY01000041.1:18849-104352 GCF_000801015.1 Aeromonas sp. ZOR0001
AGCGGCCGCATCACCAGTTGGCAAAAATCGGGGCAGGAGCAGTTGCTGGCGCCGATCATGGATCACTTCTACCGGGCGCCGCTCGACAACGACATCGGCACCAGCGAAGCGGATCACGCCGACCCCAACTCCTGGATTGCTCGCTGGCAGGGCTGTGGCCTCGGTCAGTGGCAGCACCGCTGTCTGGGGATCGCGGTCGCCGGAGGGGATATCCGGGTCAGCCATGGCTACTTCCACCGTGATGAGCTGCTGCTGGTGAGTCACTGGCATCATCACTTTACCGACGATGGCGCTATGAGCCTCGAGATAGAGACCGAGCTGGCACAGGTGCTGCCGTCGCTGCCGCGGATCGGCCTGCTGCTTCATCTGGCCGAGGTACCGGCGCGAGCCGAATGGCTGGGGCGTGGGCCGCACGAGAACTATCCGGATCGCCTGCTGGGCGCCGATCTGGGGCGCTGGAGCCTGCCGCTGGAAGCCATGCACACCCCTTACATTTTCCCGAGTGACAACGGCTTGCGCTGCGATACCCGTCAGCTGCAGCTGGGCAGCACGACGGTGCACGGCACCTTCCATTTCAGTGCCAGCCGCTTCAGTCTGCAACAGCTGGCCGCTGCTCGTCACCAGAGCGATCTGGTGGCCGAAGAGGGGCTGTGGGTCTGTCTCGATGGCGCCCATATGGGGGTGGGCGGGGATGACTCCTGGAGCCAGAGCGTGCGTCCCGAGTATCAACTGCTCGAGCGCCGTTACCGTTGGAGCTGCACTCTCCGTTAATCCAGCTATTGAAGCGACTGTCGAGCCAGTGCGCCATTTTGACAACAGACCAGTAACGACTAGCCTCAATGCTGTGGGAAAGATTGAGTCTCAAATCTGATTTTTATTTATATGTATTTGAAAAATAAATATAAAGTTTCAATGTAACAGAATGTAAACGTTTTCATTTTGTCGTCATGATCACAGAAGAAATGACAACAAACTGATTACATTGATTGGCGCTTGCTCAATTGCTCGCCACCCTACAACACAGATAGACACATCGGAGCACACATAATGAAAAAACTGACCACAGTTGCCGCCCTGCTGATGGGCATGATGGCTGGAGCCAATGCCCAGGCTGACACCCGTATCGGGGTAACCGTCTACAAGTACGACGACAACTTCATGGCGGTCGTGCGCAAGGCCATCGAGAAGGAGGCGGCAGCCACTCCGGGGGTGGAACTGCTGATGAACGACTCCCAGAACGACCAGTCCAAGCAGAACGACCAGATCGACGTGCTGCTGGCCAAAGGGGTGAAGGCGCTGGCCATCAACCTGGTTGACCCGGCTGCGGCACCGGTGGTGATTGAGAAAGCCCGTGGCGAAGATATCCCGGTGGTCTTCTACAACAAGGAGCCGAGCGCTACCGATCTGGCCAGCTACGACAAGGCCTACTACGTGGGTACCGACTCCAAGGAGTCAGGGATCATCCAGGGTCAGCTGATTGCCAAACACTGGAAAGCCCATCCGGAGTGGGATCTGAACAAGGATGGCGTGATCCAGTTCGTGCTGCTGAAAGGGGAGCCGGGCCACCCGGATGCCGAAGCGCGCACCTCCTACGTGGTCAAGACCCTGAACGATGGCGGCGTCAAGACCGAGCAACTGCACATGGATACCGGTATGTGGGATACCGCGATGGCGAAAGACAAGATGGATGCCTGGATCTCCGGCCCCAACGCCAACAAGATCGAAGTGGTCATCGCCAACAACGACGGCATGGCAATGGGTGCAGTCGAGTCACTGAAAGCCCAGGGCAAGACTGCCATTCCGGTATTCGGCGTCGATGCGCTGCCGGAAGCGCTGGCCATGGTCAAGAGCGGTGCCATGGCGGGTACCGTGCTGAACGATGCGGCCAACCAGGCCAAAGCCACCTTCGAGCTGACCAAGAACTTGGCTGAAGGCAAACCGGCCGGTGAAGGCACCAAGTGGAATATCGTCGACAAGGTAGTACGTGTTGCCTACGTCGGTGTGGATAAAGACAACCTGTCCCAATTCGAGTAATTCCCTCCTTCAGGGCAAGGGAGATCCCCTTGCCCTTTTTTCAACCAGATGTGATGGCTGATATGACAACACAGCAACAATCAGAATGGCTGTTGGAGATGATTGACGTCAGTAAGAGCTTTCCCGGCGTCAAGGCACTCGATAATGTCAATTTACGGGTCCGTCCTCATTCTGTGCATGCGTTGATGGGCGAGAACGGAGCGGGAAAATCCACACTGCTCAAGTGCCTGTTCGGCATTTACGAGAAGGATCAGGGCAAGATCTTCTTCAAGGGGCAGGAGATCAACTTCACCTCCTCCAAAGAGGCGCTGGAAAATGGCGTCTCCATGGTGCATCAGGAGCTCAACCTGGTGTTGCAGCGTACCGTGATGGACAACATGTGGCTCGGCCGCTACCCCACCAAGGGGTGGTTTATCGACCACGGCAAGATGTATGACGACACCAAGCGCATCTTCGATGAGCTGGATATCGACATCGACCCCAAAGTGAAGGTCGCGACCCTGTCGGTCTCCCAGATGCAGATGATCGAGATCGCCAAGGCGTTCTCCTACGACGCCAAGATCGTCATCATGGACGAACCCACCTCCTCCCTGACCGAGAAAGAGGTGAACCACCTCTTCAAGATCATCAACAAGTTGAAGGAGAAAGGGTGCGGCATCGTCTACATCTCTCACAAGATGGAGGAGATCTTCCAGCTCTGTGACGAGATCACCATATTGCGGGATGGCCAGTGGGTGGCAACCCAGCCGCTCAAGGGCATGACCATGGATCAGATCATCGGCATGATGGTCGGCCGTGAACTGACCCAGCGTTTCCCGGAAAAGACCAACCAGCCGAAAGAGGTGATCCTCGAGATCGAACACCTGACGGCGAAGAACCAGCCCTCCATTCAGGATGTGACATTCAACCTGCACAAGGGGGAGATCCTCGGCATCGCCGGACTGGTGGGGGCCAAGCGCACCGACATCGTCGAGACCCTGTTCGGTATTCGTGATCGCAGTCAGGGCAGCATCAAGCTGCACGGCAAAGAGGTAGCCAACCACAACGCCCACGAAGCGATCCGCAACGGCTTTGCGCTGGTGACGGAAGAGCGCCGCTCCACCGGTATCTACTCCCGGCTCGATATCGCCTTCAACTCCCTGATCGCCAACATGGACAGCTACAAGGGCTCCATGGGGCTGCTCAGCGACAACAAGATGAAGAGCGATACCCAGTGGGTGATCGACTCCATGCGGGTCAAGACGCCGACCCAGCAGACCCAGATAGGTTCCCTCTCCGGGGGCAACCAGCAGAAGGTGATCATCGGCCGCTGGCTGCTGACCCAGCCGGAGATCCTGATGCTCGACGAGCCCACCCGCGGCATCGACGTCGGGGCCAAGTTCGAGATCTACCAGCTCATCCTGGAGCTGGCGAAGAAGGACAAAGGGATCATCATCATCTCGTCAGAGATGCCGGAATTGCTGGGGATCACCGACCGCATCATGGTGATGAGCAACGGCCGGGTCGCCGGGATCGTCAATACCAAAGAAACTGACCAGAGCGAGATACTGCGCCTGGCATCTCTGTACCTCTAGAGACAGGAAGACATTTATGGAGTCGGCTAAAAATTTCAATCTGATGCAGGCGCTCAAGGAAAACGCCATCTATCTGGTGCTGCTGGTGCTGCTCATGGTCATCGTGATCCAGGAGCCCTCCTTCCTGAGCCTCACCAACTTCAGCAACATCCTGACCCAGTCCTCGGTGCGGGTCATCATCGCGCTGGGGGTGGCGGGCATCATCATCACTCAGGGGACGGATCTCTCGGCCGGTCGTCAGGTCGGTCTGGCGGCACTCATCGCGGCAACCATGTTGCAGGCGCTGACCAACGTCAACAAGGTGTTCCCGACGCTGGGGGAGGTGCCCATTCCTGCGGTGATCCTGCTGGTGTGTGTGGTGGGGGCGCTGATTGGTCTGGTCAACGGTCTCATTGTGGCCTACCTGAACGTCACCCCGTTCATTACCACCCTGGGCACCATGATCATCGTTTACGGTATCAACTCCCTCTACTTTGACTCGGTAGGGGCCTCGCCGGTGGCCGGGTTTGATCCCCGCTTCTCCAGTTTCGCCCAGGGCTTTATCCGGATAGGAGGATTCAAGCTCTCCTATCTCACCTTCTATGCGGCCATCGCCAGCGTGTTCGTCTGGGTGCTGTGGAACAAGACCCGCTTTGGCAAAAACATCTTCGCCATCGGTGGCAACCCCGAGGCGGCCAAGGTCTCCGGCGTCAACGTGGCGGTCAATCTGGTGATGATCTATGCGCTGGCGGGGGTCTTCTACGCCTTCGGCGGTATGCTGGAAGCGGGCCGGATCGGTAGCGCCACCAACAACCTCGGCTTCATGTACGAGCTGGATGCCATCGCGGCGTGCGTGGTGGGTGGGGTGTCATTTGCCGGCGGGGTGGGAACGGTCGCGGGTGTGATCACCGGCGTACTTATCTTCACCTTGATCAACTATGGTTTGACCTATATCGGGGTCAGCCCTTACTGGCAGTTCATCATCAAGGGCGGCATCATCATTCTGGCGGTGGCATTGGATTCCATGAAGTACGCCAAGAAGAAATAACGATTGGCAGAGAGGGTTGGCGTTGTCAGCCCTCTCTTCTGGAGGGACCCCATGCCATTCAAGGTCAAGATTTACCTCTTGCTGCTACTGGCCATTCTGGTCACCATCGGCACTGCCGGGCTCAGCGTCAACCACTTCATCAGTGGCTATATTCGCACTCAGGCCACCCACAACATCAACGAGCAGATCACCCTGGTCAAAGAGAAGCTGGCCAGCGACATCAATCAGAAAATCCTGTTGGCCGCCAACCTCAACTTCGGGGTGACCAACGTCAAGAAGACCCTGCAAGAGACCGGCTTTCACAACATCGTCAAGGTGATCGGCGACATGGCCTTCGACGTGAGCGGGGTCATCAACGACAACGCCAAGGTCGATGCCCTGCGCAAGCTGATCCCCGCCGCCAACAACCAGATCACCGTCAGCCCGCTGCAACAGGTGGATGGCAAGCCGGTCATCACCATTCTGGTGCCGCGCGGTGCCGATTCCGCCTATCTCTACTACCTCGATATGAGCGAGTTCAAAAGCCTGCTGGAGAAGATGAGTGGCGATGGCCGCTACTTCTCGCTGGCCGACAGTCAGGGCAACAGCCTCTATGACAGCAAGCCGCAGGGGGAGAGTGAAGCGCGCCCCAACCAGCTGGATATTCGCGGTAGCAGCTGGACCCTGACCGGCTACATCGATCTTGACTACATCCGGGCCATGACCCGGGCCCTCAACGGCCAGATCATCATGGCGCTGTGCGGCGTGGCGATTGTGGTGATGGTGCTGGCAATGCTGGCGCTCAATGTGGCCTATCGCCCCATCCTCTCGCTGCGGGATCTGGTGCTGGAGCTCTCCCGCGGCAGCGGCGATCTCACCCGCCGATTGGCGGTAACCAGCAAGGATGACCTTGGCCAGATCTCGGCCGGGATCAACCGCTTTATCGAACGGTTGCAGGAGATGATGGGGGAGGTGCGGCAGGCGAGCGGCCAGCTCAACAGTGGTATAGAAGGGCTGGCCAGCCAGACCGGCGCCGCCCAGTCTCTGCTGGCGGATCATGTACGCGAGACCGAGCAGGTGGTGACAGCCATCAACGAGATGAGCCGCACCGCGGTCTCCGTCTCCGAGAGTGCGGCCAGCACCGCCCAGCTCACCGGCCAGAGCCAGCAGCTGGCGAGCCAGTCCCGTCAGGTGGTGGATCAGGCCATGGCCAGCGTGATGGCGCTGGTGGACGAAGTGGAAGCCACTGCTCGCTCCATCGAGGCGATGCAGCAGGATGTGCAGCAGATTGGCTCTGTGCTGGGGGTGATCGGCAGCATTGCCGAACAGACCAACCTGCTGGCCCTCAACGCCGCCATCGAGGCGGCCCGCGCTGGTGAACAGGGGCGTGGCTTTGCGGTGGTGGCAGACGAAGTGCGCTCCCTCGCGGCCCGCACCCAGCAGAGCACAGCCGAGATCCAGACCATGCTGGCCAGTCTGCAGCGGGGCACCCGAACTGTGGTGGATGCCATGGGTAACACCAAGCAGAGCTGTCAGGGGGCGGCCGAGAACACCACCCGGGTCAACGAGTCGCTGGATCTGATGGCAGGGGAAGTAGTGGAGATCAACGATCTCATCAGCCATATCGCCACGGCGGCGGAGCAGCAGAGTGCGGTAGCTGAGGAGATCAACCGCAACATGAGCGCCATCGCCGAAGTGATCCGCCAGCTGACCCACAATGGCGAAGCGACGGTTGCCAGCTCTGCGGCGATGCAGCAGACCTACGACCGGCTGCGGGAGATCGTGGGTCACTTCCGGCTGGAGTGAGGCCGGTGTTCAGCCAATAACAAAACAGGGCCATCCGGCCCTGTTGTTGTTTTCCTGTCTGCCTGAATCAACCGGCCTTGCGGCGCAGATAGACCCCGGCTTCCATGTGATGGGTCCAGGGGAACTGGTCGAACAGGGCGAAACGGGCGATCTCGTGGGTCTCGCCCAGAACTGCCATGTTGGCCTGCAGGGTATCTGGGTTGCAGGAGATGTAGAGGATGTTGTCGTACTCCTGCACCAGCTTGACGGTGGCATCATCGAGACCGGCGCGGGGCGGGTCGACGAAGATGGTGTTGCACTGGTAGCTCTTGAGATCGACCCCCTTGAGGCGGTTGAACTCCCGCTCGCCACGCATCGCCATGGTGAACTCCTCGGCCGACATGCGCAGGATGATCAGGTTGTCGACGCCGTTGGCGGCGATGTTGAACTGGGCGGAGTCGACGCTCGGCTTGGCGATTTCGGTGGCCAGCACCTTGCGGAAGTTCTGCGCCAGCGCGATGGAGAAGTTGCCGTTGCCGCAATAGAGCTCCAGCAGGTCCCCTTCGCTCCCCTTGGTCACATCCAGCGCCCAGGCCAGCATCTGTTCGTTGATGGCGGCGTTGGGCTGGGTGAAGCTGTTCTCCACCTGTTTGTAGGTGAGCTGGCGACCCGCCACGTTGAGCTGTTCGATGACGAAGTCATCCCCCAGACAGATCTTCTGCTTGTGGGCGCGGCCAATCAGTTGCAGCTCGAACCCCTTGGCGCGCAGATCGGCCTGCAGCGCCTCGGCGGCCTGCAGCCATTCGGCCTCCAGCTTGCGGTGATAGAGCAGGCTGACAATGATCTGGCCGGACTGGGTGGAGAGGTAGTCGATCTGGAACAGCTTGCAGCGCAGCACCGGGTGTGGGCGCAGCCCCTCCAGCAGCAGCGGCATCAACTGGTTGATGAGACGGCTGGCGGTGGGGAAGTGGTCTATCTTGATGATCTCTTTGGTCGCCGGGGCATACATGCAGTGGAAGAGGTCATCCCCTTCGTGCCAGATGCGAAATTCGGCGCGCATCCGGTAGTACTCCGCCGGCGAGCTGTGCACTTCCAGCGCCGGGAGGGTGAAGCCGGCAAACAGCTCGGTGAGGCGAGCGCGCTTTTCGTCGAGTTGGGCCTGATAGTCGGCCGCGGTTCTAGGCGCCGGAGCGTTCGCGGAAGGCTGTTGGGATTGGGTCATAAATACCTCACATGCACACCGGCCGGGCCGGGTCGAAATCGGGGGAAGGCAACAGGCCACCCAAAGGGGCCCGATTTTAAAAGCCAGCCGCAGATTGTCCAGTATTTTGTGGTCAAGAAGTGTTCAGTCAGGCCGATAGCTGATCTACAGGCATGGTGGGAGGACACATTATGCAGATCGAAGGCGTGGGCGCAGCCCAACCCAAGGGAGTGGGTGTTTCTCCCAAATCGCCCCAACAGGCGGAGCAGAAACAGGTCAAGAGCGAGGAGGAGGTCTCCTTGCACAAGCCGCCCAAGTGGGCGCAGGTGCTGATCCAGCAGGCGTTGCAGTTCTCGCTGGAGATCAACGGCCAGGGCTATCAGGCGCCGAAGGTGAAAGAGCCCGAGGAGATCACCCCGGAGACCTTGTTTGACTTCCAGTCGGTGGCGGACAACGTGCTGCAGTTCGTGACCGGGCGGCTTGGTGCCGCGCGCGCCGATGGCAAATCCGACGACGACCTGACCGGGATGATGGAGCAGGCCCGCAAGGGGGTCGACAAGGGCTTTGACGAGGCGAAGAAGCTGCTCGGTAAGTGGGCGACTGACAACGACGATATCAAAACAGGTATCGATCAGAGCTACAAGCTGATCCAGAAAGGGCTCGAGGAGTTCGAGAAGGAGTTCTTCGGCAAGGTCTCCCCGACCGACATGGGACAGGCCGAGATGGCCAGTCGCCAGCAGGGTTATCTGGAGATCCAGACCAAGGATGGCGACAAGGTAGTGCTGCGCTTCAACGACAGCTGGCAGACCAAGTCCCAGAGCAGCGAGAGCGGCAGCCAGTTCAGCCTCAAGTCGAGCCAGAGCTTCAGCTTCTCGCTGGAGGGGGACCTCAGCAGCGACGAGATGGAGTCCATCGGCAAGTTGGTCAAAGGGATCGACGAGCTGGCGGGGAGCTTCTTCTCCGGCAACTTCGAGGATCTGCTGGACAAAGCGGGCGAGCTGAAACTGGATGACAGCCAGTTGGCCTCCTACTCCCTCAAGCTCAAGCAGAGCGTCAAACTGAGCCAGACCTATCAGGGGGCGCACTCCCTGCAGGATCTGATCAAGCCGTTTGCAGACTACCTGCCCAAGCTGGATCAGGTGCAGAAACAGGCTGATACCCTGCTGCCACCGTCCCAGCAACAGGCGCTGACCCCGGCCGTGCTGGCCGCGAGAGGTGAAGAGGAACCGGCGCAGGTCGATCGCTTCACCAGCTTCAACCAGCGGATGCTGGAGGCGCTGCGGATGATCAACCAGTTCCAGCCCTCCACCGAGCCCGCCAGTAAGAACGCCTGAGCCACAGCGCGTAACGCAAGTAATGACCTGCCGTTTGCCAGCCCTTTCCGGGGCTGGCAAACTGGCCTTTTCTCCAATCCGGTTGCCCCATGAACCCCAAGAAGCCAAGAGACAAGCGCGAGCTCTGCTACCCCTTTATCTTCGAAACCTCGCTCAAATGTGATTTTGAGATCGCCACGGACGAGCTCTGCTGTCAGGTCGGGGCCGTGCTGTCACACCTTGCGCCGGATGCCGATACCGAGCCCATGCTGGCGGATCTCGCGGCGTTGCAGCGGCTTATCTACAACCTCAACGGCTCGGTGCGCGGCAAGCTGGGGATCTTCGACGCAGATCTTGAGTGGCTCAAGGCCCGTTACGACCACTACAACGAGGCGAGTCGCGGCAGCGTCACCGGTTTTGTGCTGCCACAGGGGCCACAGCCCATTCCCACCCTCCATCTGTGCCGCTGCGGCAGCAAGAAGGTGGTGCGGCTGTTGGTCAGGTTGGAAGAGAGCGGGGTGGCCTTCGATCCCATTCTCTATCGCTTCGCCAACCTGCTGGCCAACTTCTTCTTCGTGCTCACCGTCTACCTCAAGCAGCGCTGGCAGGTGCCGGAAGTGCCCTACGTCAGCATCAACTACTGATGGCGGCAGGCAAGGGGCCAAACGCCATGGTGGATTGAACGGAATAAAAAACCGGAGCTTTGGGCTCCGGTTTTGTTTTTCAGCGCGTCAGTTGCCCGCTCAGCTGGAGATCAGCACCCGGGCCGAGTTGGCCGGGATGGTGAGCTGCACCTCGCCCTGCACCACTTCAAACTTCTCGCCGTTGAAGGCGTCAGTGAAGCGGCTGGCAGGGCTGGCGGTCTGCCACAGGGGCAGGCTGATGGTGCGCGGCTCGCTCGGATGGCGGTTGCAGGCCACTACCACCTGATCGCTTTGCAGGGTACGGGCGAACACATAGCTGTGGGGCCCGGCGTAGAGGGTCTGGATATCGCCGCGGCGCAGGGAGGGGCGCTGGCGGCGGATCTGGATCAGCCGACGATAGTGGTCGTGCAGCACGTGATCCCAGTCTGTGGTATCCCACGGGAAGCAGCGGCGGCAGTCTGGGTCGTTGCCGCCGGAGAGCCCCACTTCATCGCCATAGTAGATGGAGGGCACACCGATATAGGTGAGCAGCAGGGTGGCGGCCAGTTGCATCCGCTGCTTGTCTTCACCCAGCAGATGGAGGAAGCGGGCGGTGTCGTGGCTGTCCAGCAGGTTGAACTGGGCCAGCTGGTTCTTGAACGGGATGTGGGCCCGCGCCAGCTTGAGCCAGCGATCCAGCTCTTCGGCGCTGATCTTGATGGGGTGGTAGGCGATGTCCTTGCCAGCCAGGAAGGCGCGGATCGGGTGGGCGAAGCCATAGTAGTTCATGGCGCCATCCTCCTGATCCCCTTGCAGCCACTGGCTCGCCTCGAAGAAGTGTTCGCCGAGCACATAGGCGTCCGGGTTCTCCTGCTTCACCGCCCCGCGAATGGCGCGCACGTGACTGCGGTTGCCCTCGGCGGTGCCGCGCTCGCCCAGCATGTGGATGACGTCAAAGCGCCAGCCATCGATCTGGTAGGGTGCGCGCATCCAGTAACGGAGGATGGCGTCGTCGGCCCGATAGACGGCGTCTTGTACCTTCTCGCAGGAGAAGTCGAGCTTGGGCAGGCTGCGAATGCCCTTCCAGCTGACGTAATCCCCTTCTTTGTCAAAGGTGTAGAAGCTGCGCCACGGGGAGTCCGGATTGCTCTGGGCTCCCAGTGGCGGGCAGAACCAAGGATGCTCGGTAGAGGTGTGGTTGACCACCGCATCGAGGATGATCTTCATGCCGCGCTGGTGCAGGTTGCGGGTCAGCTCGGCGAACTGTTCGTTGCTGCCGAGGTGGGCATCGACCTTGAAGTAGTCCTGGGTGTCGTACTTGTGGTTGCTCGGCGAATCGAAGATGGGGTTGAGGTAGAGCGCAGTCACCCCGAGAGATTGCAGATAGTGCAGCTTGGCATCGATGCCCGCCAGATCGCCGCCATAGAATTCGCAGGCGCCGTGGCCCTCTTCATGTCGACTGACCGGCTCGCCCCACGCCTTGCTGATCACCGCCTTGCCGCGATATTCGTACTCGTGATGCTTGACGCTCAGGGACGGATCGCCGTTGCAGAAGCGGTCGGGGAAGATCTGGTAGAACACCTGATCCTGCACCCAGGCCGGTGGCTGGTGCAGGCTGTTGAAGCGAAAATGTTGCTCCCGTGGCGGCATGGACGCGCTGACGCCCGCCCCGTGCAGCCACCACTGCTCCTCGTCGGTGAGGCACTTGAAGCTGTAGAGGTGGATATCCTGTCCCTTGATGAGCGGCAGTGTCGCCTGCCATACCTGCAGTCGATCGCGGGTGGAGAACGCTGTCATCGGGATCAGGTACTCCTCGTTATCCGGCTCGTGGCGCAGCCACACCTCGCGGATCGGCGCATCCAGCTCGCTAAAGAGGGTCAATTGCAGTGCGTCGGCGCTCTCTTTGAACCAGGGCGCCACCTGGGGATGAAACAGAAACGGATGGGTCATGATGCTTATTGAGTCAGAAGATCGGCGAGGGCATTACCCTGTTCATGCAGTGTTTCGAGCTGGCCTGCCAGCGACTTGGGATCCAGTCCCAACTGGTCGGCGAGCGGCTTGGGGAAGCGGGCGATGATGGCCTGGGCAGGCACGCCCGCGTTCCAGGCGAAGGAGATAAAGACCGCCAGACGGATCAGCACCGCCTCCTTGCTGACCGGATCGTGGGAGAGCGGGTCAAGCTGTTGGGAGATGGCATCGACGAAGGCCTCGGAGAGGTTCCAGCGCCGCGCCAGCTCGGCACCGAGCTGGGCGTAGTCGTAACCCAGCATCTCCCGCTGTGCCTCGACCCGGCTGCTGCCGTTCTGGATCGCCATGTTGATGAGCTCGGCCTCTTCCGGCAAGGTGCTCTGGATAAGCAGTTCGCCGATGTTGTGGATCAGAGCGCAGGTGAAGGCGGTCTCGGGATCCATCACCTTGGCCTCCTGGGCCAGGGTTTTGGCGATGGTGGCGACCTGGAAGGTCTCGGTCCAGAACTTGTTCTTGTCGAAGCTGGGCGGGGCCTTGAAGGTACCGATGATGCCGGAGGCGACCACCACGGAGCGCAGCCGGTTGAAGCCGAGCCGGATCACCGCCTGTTCAATAGAAGTCACTTCGTTGCCCCGGCGCAGGGCGGCCGAGTTGGCCATCCGCAGCACCTTGACGCTGATCACCTGATCCATGGCGATCTTGGCCGCAATCTCGTCGATGCGGGCATTCTCGTCGTTGAAGCTCTGCATCAACTCGTGCAGCAGCTTGGGAATAGTGGGGAGTTGTTTGATCTTGTCAAACAGGCGATCCATCGACATGGCTGAGGCAGCCTCCGTTGCGAACTCTGCCTCATATTGTGCCACAGCCGGACAACATGTTCCTGTTTGTGATGCGGCTTTGTGAGCGCTAGAACACCCAGTCGCGCAAGGTGTATTCCAAACGGTGCTGTTTTCCCTGCAGGATCAGGTTTTGACTGGTGCCGCTCAGGGTTGCACCCTCGGTAAGGGTGGTCAGTACAGCCTGTTCGATAGTGTCGAGCGGCGGCATGCAGGCCATTTCGGTGCTGCCCAGACTGGTGACCCACAGTTTGTCATCTTCCAGATGGCCCTGACCGAAGTAGCGGTTGCAACCGGCGATGCCGTTGACGGTGAAGTGCTCGCCGATCTCGAAATCGGGGGGATTGTCGCGGGGGGCCTTGATCGGTTCGCCATCCAGTTTGCTCAGTACCCAGTGGTGGTGTTGCAGATCTTGCTGAACAAAGGCGGTCGAGCTGCAGCCAGCGAGCAGTAACAGGGGGATCAGCAAAAAGGGCAATCTGGGCATGAGGGGGCTCCGGTTGGGGGAGCGTCAAGAATACCCTTTTTGGGCAGTCGGGAGCAGGGCGGGAGAGGGGACGACCGACCGCTTCTGTCGCCCCTTGCCCCGCACGACTGTCGCTTAATGGCAACACACGGGTGATGTTGCCATCAATTTACGCTATCTCAGGGATCAGTTGGCGAACAGCCGCTCGGCATAACGGGCAAGACCCGCGGCCACCGAGCCGAAGTCATCGCCCCCTTCAAGCGGGATGGAGGGGAGCTTCTGGTGGATAAAGCTGGCGATCAGCGGCGAGCGGGCGCTACCACCGGTGACGAAGATGCGATCCGGCTGCACTCCGGCAGCGGCAATCGCTTCGTCCATCAGCTCGCCAATCTTCTCCAGCAGCAGGGCCGAGGCGTTGGCCAGCTGTTCGCGGGTCAGCTCCGCTTCCAGCCCTTTTTCCAGCTCGGCCAGCGACTGGCGATTGAGATCCTGCTCCGAGAGGGCGATCTTGCCCTGCTCGGCACGCCATACCAGCTGGTGGCTCAGCTTGTGGGCTCGCAGGCTGGCAAGGCGGCCCAGCTTGCTGCCGGGCTGGCTGTCGAGCTGCAGATCCTGCAGCTGGCGGGCGGTGTCGAGGCTGTAGAAACGGCTCTGGGCGCTGACGTCGTTGATGGCGGCCGCATCCCAGAACAGCGGATGGGGCAGCGGCTTGCCGGTCTTGAGGGTCTCGTGCATGCCGAGCAGCGGCATCATCCCCTCCACCGTCAGGCGGATATCGAAGTCGTTGCCGCCGATCCGCTGGCCGCTGTGGCCGAGCAGATCGCCGCTCCGATCCAGCTGATCTCGGTAGCCGGGGCCCATCCGCAGCATGGAGCAGTCAGTGGTACCGCCGCCGATATCCACCACCAGTACCACGGCGTCTTCGGTGAGGCGCGCCTCGAATTCAAACCCGGCGGCCACCGGCTCGTAGAGGAACTCCACCTGCTCGAAACCGGCCAGACGGGCCGCCTCGGTCAGGATGGCGATAGCTTGCTGGTTGCTCTCTTCCCCCGCCAGACCCTGGAAGTTGACCGGTCGACCGATCACCGCCTGGCGGATCGGGGCGCCGAGCTGCTGCTCCGCCTGCTGGCGAACGTGGAGCATCATGGCGCAGACGATATCTTCAAACAGGGCGATCTGGGGAGCCTTGAGGCCATAAGCGCCGAGGAAGGATTTCGGCGATTTGATGTAGTAGCCGTCGTCCGGCTCTTCCAGATAGCGCTCCAGCGCGGCACCACCAAAGCTCAGCTCGTCGATCAGTCCCTCTTCGCGCATCTGGCGACGAACCGTCTGGGCGCGGGTGACCACGGGGCCACGCAGCTTGAGGTACTCCGCCTGCTGGGCGGGTGCTAGCCCTTCGGCCAACAGACCGGCGATAGCATCTCGGTGGGGGGCATGCAGGGTGGAGGGGAGATAGCGGGATGCGCCAAGATTCAGCAGCCTGGGGCTACCTTGTTCCATCACGGCCACAGCACAGTTGGAGGTGCCGTAATCAAATCCGATAAACATGGGCGCCAGACTCCTGAATAAAAAAGGGGGGCTAGCCTACCCGAAGGCGCCGGGTCTCACAACCCGGCGCGTGACGAAGAGAGGGCGAGCCCTTATTCCACTTCGTTGTCGCAGCGGCCCTGGCTCTCGATGGCGCGGATATTGCCGAGGGTGGTATCGGCGATGGCGTGCAGCGCCTCGCGGGTCAGGAATGCCTGATGGCCGGTGAACAGCACGTTGTGGCAGGCTGACAGACGGCGGAACACGTCATCGGTGATCACCTCGTTGGACTTGTCGGAGAAGAAGAGATCCTCTTCCTCTTCGTAGACGTCCAGCCCCAGCGCGCCAATGCGGGAAGTTTTGAGTGCCTCGATGGCGGCGTTGGAGTCGAGCAGGCCGCCACGGCTGGTGTTGATGATCATCACCCCGTCCTTCATCTTGGCAAATGCCTCCTTGTTCAACAGGTGGTAGTTCTCTTTGAACAGCGGGCAGTGCAGGCTGATGATGTCGGATTGGCGGAACAGGGTATCGAGATCCACGTACTCGGCTCCCAGCTCGATGGCTGCCGGATTCTGGTAAGGATCGTTGACCAGCAGGCGAACCCCGAAGCCCTTGAGGATGCGCAGGGCGGCCAGACCGATCTTGCCGGTGCCGATGACGCCAACGGTCTTGCCATGCATGTTGAAGCCGACCAACCCTTCCAGCGAGAAGTTGGCGTCGCGGGTGCGCTGATAAGCCTTATGGATGCGGCGGTTGAGGCACATCATCATGCCGACGGCGTGTTCTGCGGTCGCCTCGGGGGAGTAGGCGGGCACCCGCACCACTTTCAGCCCCAGCTCTTTGGCGGCGGCCAGATCCACGTTGTTGTAACCGGCGCAGCGCAGGGCAATCACCTGGGTGCCGTTGGCAGCCAGTTCGGTCAATACCTCGCGGTCGGCATCGTCATTGACGAACAGACACACCACCGGGAAGCCGTGAGCCAGTCGGGCCGTTTTGGCCTCCAGCCGCACATCGAAAAACTCCAGGTCGAAGCCGTACTGGCTGTTGGCCTGGTTGAAATGCTCTTTGTCATAGCTCTTGGTACTGAATACGGCGACTTTCATGGTATGTGCTCCGCAGCGTGTGTGTCGTCAAATTACAACAAAATGGGTCAGCTATCACCGGACAAACCGGCTGGTTATTGTCCCCACGGCATAATGGGAACGGCGCTGACTGCACTCTTGTACGAACCATCCACCAGTTTGGTGCTGTAGGTCAGGTAAACCAGTGCATTGCGTTTCTTGTCGTAAAAACGCACCACTTTCTGCTCCTTGAACACCAGCGAGGTGCTGACATCGAACACCTCTTCCCCCGCCTTCAGCTTTTCGGGCAGGGTGATGGGGCCGATCTGGTGGCACGACAGGGAGGCGTGGGAGGGATCTTCCGCCAGGCCCAGCCCGCCTTTTACACCACCGGTCTTGGGGCGCGCCAGATAGCAGGCGACGCCGTCGATGCGCGGGTCGTCGAACGCCTCCACCAGGATCTTGTGGTTGGGGCCAAACAGCTTGAAAGCGGTGCTCACTTCACCGACGGTATCAGCCTTGTCGGCCAATGCCGGGCCGGCAAACAGGGCCCCCAGCAGCAGGGGCAGGGCGCGGCGCAGGGCATTATGTCGCGTGTGGTTATGTGTCATGGTCTCTCCTGTTGGCCCGGCACTCCTCAATAGGGAATGCCCAGGCGACGATAGAGGCTGGCAAGCACCCAGGCGGGGCCTATCAGCAGAAATTGCAGGTCGGCGAGGAAGGAGGGGCGTTTGCCCTCGATCTTGTGGCCGACAAACTGGGCTATCCAGAGCAGCACGAACGCTGCCACGGCGGGCCACAGCAGCGGCCCCTGCCATTGGTGGCAGATCCACAGTCCCAGTGCGGTCAGCCCGGCCATCCCCGCGAACAGCGAAAACGACAGCTGCAAATAGAACAGCAGCACCGGAATGGCTGCCACTGCCGCCCAGTTGAGGGGCTCTGGCAAGGGCCCGTGTGGCAGACACCAGAGCAGCGCCAGCGAGCAGAGATAGATGCCCGGCACCGCCAGTTTGTGGATGGCGACGTTTATCGGATGGCGATGGCTCTGGCCGTACTGCGCAAACCACTCCTGGATTCCCTTCATGGCACCTCCCTGGCGCACTGTGTTCTCGCTGCCTGACCTTCGTGGCCAGGCGCTCGGGATGCTTATCTTTGCGGTGGATACTCCCAATATTGGGCCGGAATGGATTTTAGCAACGGGGTCATATCCGGATTGGGCAGGGCGATGGTGACCCGCTGATCGAGGTTGGCGCTGGCGAGCGCTTCGCGGATCTTGGGGTTGTCATTGAAGAACTTCATAAAACTGCCATCGGCATAGGCCCGCTCCAGCCCGGTCTGAATCGCCTTGGCCAGCTTGGGGTATTCGGGGCTGACGAAGAAGAACTGGGCGAAGGGGTAGCGGATCAGCAGATGCTGCTCGATGGCGAGGTTGGGATACTGCGCCACCAGCTCGCTGCGCTCGGCGAAGATTTCCACCAGGGCGCGCGGGAAGAAGTCGATCTTGTCGCCGTCGTTGATAAGGCGAAACAGACTGCTGTATCGGCCGGAGAAGGTCGGGATGCCTGCATTTTCCAGAATTTTGTTATCGGCCCAACCGACCCCTTGCGCCGCCTTCAGCTGTTTGAGGTCGGCCAGGGTATTGAGCTGGTTGAACTTCTCCTGAGCGTCCGCGTGGATGAATGACAGCCGCAATCCTTCCAGCCCGCGAAACAGCGGAATGGGGACGGCAATCAGGGAAGATTCGAGTGCGCTGGAGGTGCCCATCCAGAAGACGTTGATGGTCTTGCCCTTGCTCAGCTGCTGCTGGAGGGTGAACTGGTTGAGGTCGAGTTCGACAGGCTGGATGCGAAAGGGTTGCCCGGAGCGGGTCAGGGCCAGTTCCAGCAGCTTGTACTGGTACTCCTGGTCAAGATTGTTGACGGGACGGCTGGGGACCTTGACCGTCAGAACCTGTGCTTGTGCCAGCAGTGGCAGGCACAAACACAGCTTGATGAGCCATTTCACTCTCTGTTCTCCTGTAGATTCCGGAAGGTGTCCGGAGTCTAACAGAACTTGTCACCATCTTGCTGCGAGGCGTTGTACAAGGTTTGAGCGCGGGCCCTGCCTTGCTGGCGTCTGTTGCACCAGAATGGTGACGGTTCTTCGAAGAATCAGGCGACGCGACGGAACACGTGGGTATCGTTAAATTCCTTGGTGCTCTGGCATTCGACGCAGAAACGGGATTCCGGACGGGCATGCAGCCGCTTGAGGGAGATCTCGTCACCGCAAGATTCGCAGTAACCAAAATCCCCTTCGCTGATGCGCTTCAATGCGCCCCGCAGCTTGCGCAGGTGCAGCTTGTCGTGCTCGATGCGGTTCAGCTCCAGACGGCGGGCTTCCTCGATACTGGCACGGTCAATTTCATCAGCCATCTCGTTGGTGTCGGTGGCGATGGCCTGGCTGGCCTGGGAGTTCAGGCGCTCTTCGAGCTCGACGATCTGTCGCTCGATCTGCCCCTTGTAAAAGGCCAGTTGGTCTTCAGTCATGAAATCACACATACGATTAACTACCAGTCAGTTTACTAACCCAATTATCCCTGTTTATGGGGGCTGTCTGCCTACAGACCAAGCCCTTGTATCCCGATTTGCACCTGTTTCATGCAAGAGAGTGCAAATCAGGGCGGGCCTTGTACCAAAAAAATGCAGCCAAGCAAAGCAAATAGGATAAGGATTGTGCGCCCTTGCAAAAAAATGGTCCGTTCCTGCGGGGGATTGGCCGGGATCTGGCGCCTGCTTCACCCTCTGTTGGCATCGCCTTTGCAACGATGAGAGGGGGGGGCTTCGTACGGATTTGAGTGTTTAGTATTTGGTGCCGCCTTGGTCATTATATGCGCCGTTATTTATAGTTTTTTAAACACGCCCGCTTGACATTGCCCTTGATGGCGGGCTTTTATGGTGATGTTGATTACAATTTTATAACAAGGGTGTTCCATATATTAGACACCCTTGCCAATGGCAACCGTAAAGTCGGGGTTTAACATGGACAGTATCAAAGGCTGGATGGAGAGCAATCGCATCACGGAAGTGGAGTGCCTGTTCCCGGATTTCACCGGCAACGCCCGGGGCAAGATCATCCCAGCCAACAAGTTTTTGCGTGAAGGGGGCATGCGTCTGCCCGAGGTGATTTTCACCCAGACAGTGACCGGCGAATATCCGGATGACGACAGCATGATCGACCCGCTGGAGCGGGACATGCAGCTCTATCCCGACCCCAACACCATCCGTTTTGTCCCCTGGGCGCTGGAGCCTACTGCCCAGGTGATCCACGACTGTTTCGACGTCAACGGCAAGCTGATCGACATCGCGCCGCGCTCCGTGCTGCGTCGGGTTCTGTCATTTTACGAGAAGCAGGGTTGGAAGCCGGTGGTGGCGCCCGAGCTGGAATTCTATCTGGTCACCCGCAACGAGGACCCCGACTATCCGCTGGTGCCGCCGGTGGGTCGCAACGGCCGCCCTGAGACCGCCCGCCAGTCGTTCAGTATCGATGCGGTCAACGAGTTCGACCCCATCTTTGAAGACATGTATGACTACTGCGAGGCGCAGGAGCTGGAGGTGGACACCCTGATCCACGAGTCGGGCGCCGCCCAGATGGAGATCAACTTCCTGCATGGTGATGCCATCGATCTGGCGGATCAGGTGTTCCTGTTCAAACGCACCATGCGTGAGGCCGCTCACCGCCACGGCATTTATGCCACCTTTATGGCCAAGCCGATGAGCGATGAACCGGGGTCGGCCATGCACATCCATCAGAGTCTGGAAGATGTGAACGGCCACAACCTGTTCGGTACCCCGAACGGCGGCAACAGCGAACAGTTCATGCACTTTATCGCCGGTCTGCAGAAATACACCCCGGCGGTGACAGCCCTGCTGGCCCCCAACGTCAACTCCTACCGCCGCCTCACCTTTGGCGAGAGTGCGCCGCGCAACGTCCAGTGGGGTGTCGAGAACCGCACCTGCGGCCTGCGGGTGCCCTTCTCCGACCCGAGCGCGCGGCGGGTGGAGAACCGCTTCGCCGGTGCCGATGCCAACCCCTATCTGGCGCTGGCCGCCACTCTGGCCTGTGGCTACCTCGGCATGATGGAGAAGCTGGAGCCGCTACCGGAGATGAAGTCGAGCGCCTATGACCTGCCCTACAGCCTGCCCCGCTCGCTGGAGGAGGCACTCAGCCATCTCGAACAGTGCGAGCCCATCAAGGAGATGCTGGGGGAGCGCTTCACCCGCGCCTTCGTCGCGGTTAAACGCAAAGAGTACGAGACCTACTTCGGGGTGATCAGTCGCTGGGAGCGGGAGTTCCTGCTGCTGAACGTCTGATCCCCCTGTAACGGGGGGGCCGGAGTCGGCCTCCCCGGTCCCTGTATCGAAGAGACCGGAACGCGAGTCAGGTGGCGGCAGCCACCTGTGAGTGGTTGTGGCCGAAAGAGCGCTGCCACCTGGACTGATTAACGACTGAATCTTGCTAAATCGAAGGAACCGAGGAGCAACAAATGCAGCAGACAACCCGTGAGTGGCAACAACTGGATGCCAGCCACCACCTGCACCCCTTTACCGACTTTCAGGCCCTGAACAAGAAGGGTTCGCGCATCATTACCAAAGCCAGCGGTGTCTATCTGGAAGACTCCGAGGGAAAACGCATTCTCGACGGCATGGCGGGCCTGTGGTGCGTCAATATGGGCTATGGCCGCCAGGAGCTGGTGGATGCCGCCACCCGTCAGATGCAGCAGTTGCCCTACTACAACCTCTTCTTCCAGACTGCTCACCCGCCGGTGATCGAGCTGGCGACCCTGCTGGCCGAGGTGACACCCGCCCATCTCAACCACGTCTTCTTTACTGGCTCCGGCTCCGAGTGCAACGACACCGTGCTGCGGATGGTGCGCCACTACTGGGCCAGCAAGGGTCAGCCTGACAAACAGGTGATCATCAGCCGCCACAACGCCTATCACGGCTCCACCGTGGCGGGGGCGAGTCTGGGTGGCATGAAGGGGATGCATGCCCAGGGCGGCCTGCCCATTCCCGGCATAGTGCACATCGATCAGCCCTACCACTTCGGTGAGGGGCAGGGGATGAGTGCCCACGAGTTCGGGCTGGAGCGGGCCCGTCAGCTGGAGCAGAAGATTCTGGAGCTGGGGGTGGACAAGGTGGCGGCCTTTATCGGCGAGCCGATCCAGGGGGCGGGCGGCGTCATCATTCCGCCTGACAGCTACTGGCCGGAGATCCAGCGTATCTGCGATCACTACGGCATCCTGCTGATCGCCGACGAGGTGATCTGCGGCTTTGGCCGCACCGGCCACTGGTTTGCCAGCGAAGGGTTTGGCATCAAGCCGGACCTGATGTGTCTGGCCAAGGGGATCACCTCCGGTTATCTGCCGCTCGGCGCAGTGATGGTGAGTGACCGGGTTGCCAAGGGGTTGGTGGAGGAGGGGGGCGAGTTCAACCACGGCTTCACCTACTCGGGCCATCCGGTCTCTTGCGCCGTGGCGGTGGCCAATATCCAGCTTATGCAGAAAGAGAGCATAGTTAAGCGAGTGCATGATACTATCGGTCCCTATTTGCAGCGCCGCTGGGCGGAGCTGGCCGATCATCCTCTGGTGGGGGAAACCCGTGGCCGCGGGCTGGTCGCCGCGCTGGAAATCGTTGAGGACAAGCAGACCAACCGGCGTTTCCCGGCTCAGGCAAATGCGGGGATGACTTGCCGGGAGTTCTGCTTTAACAATGGCTTGGTGATGAGGGCTGTAGGCGATACCATGATCATATCGCCCCCCTTGGTCATCACCGAGGAACAGGTTGATGAATTGGTCGATCTGGCCAGGCGCAGTCTGGATCTGACAGCCGAAAAGCTGAAGGGTTGAGGTGGGTCGGGCAGGTTGGCATGCGCATACAATTTGCTTAGGAGACAAGGATGATGTCTTTCAAAACAGGAGTGATCGCTGCCTCTGTGGCTCTGGTCATGGCAAGTGCCGGAGCAATGGCTGAAGAGAAGGTGCTGCACGTCTACAACTGGAGCGACTACATAGCGCCGGATACTCTGGATAACTTCCAGAAGGAGACGGGGATCAAGGTGGTCTATGACGTGTTCGACAGTAACGAGGTACTGGAAGCCAAGTTGCTGGCGGGTAGTTCGGGCTACGACATCGTGGTGCCATCCAACCCCTTCCTGGCCAAGCAGATCAAGGCGGGCGTGTTCCAGAAACTGGACAAGTCCAAGCTCTCCAACTGGCAAAACATGGATGTCGACCTGCTCAAGGCGCTCGAGCCGAGCGATCCGGGCAACCAGTACTCCATCCCCTATCTGTGGGGCACCATCGGCTATGCCTACAACGCCGAGAAGGTGAAAGCCGTGCTGGGGGCCGATGCCCCGGTCAACTCCTGGGATCTGGTGTTCAAGCCGGAGAACATGGCCAAGTTGAAAGAGTGTGGCGTCTCCTTCCTCGATTCACCGACCGAAATGCTGCCGGCTGCCCTGCAATATCTGGGCTTCAAACCGGATAGCCAGAAACCGGCCGAGTTGAAGAAGGCTGAGGAGCTGTTCCTCTCCATCCGTCCCTATACCGCCTATTTCCACTCCTCCAAGTACATCTCGGATCTGGCCAACGGCAACCTCTGCGTCGCGGTCGGTTACTCCGGTGACTTGCAGCAGTCCAAGGCGCGGGCAGCCGAGGCCAAGAATGGCGTCGCGCTCACCTACACCATTCCGAAAGAGGGGGCAGGCAGCTTCTTTGACATGATCGCCATTCCGGCGGATGCCAAGAACGTCGAGGCGGCCCACACCTTCATCAACTACCTGATGAAGCCGGAGGTGATCGCCAATATCACCAACGTGGTGCAGTTCCCGAACGGCAACAAGGCGGCGACCCCGCTGGTGGATGAGGCGATCCGCACCGATCCGGGTATCTACCCTGATGCGGCAACCCTGCAGAAGATCTACACCTTCCCGGATCTGCCGGCCAAGGTGCAGCGTCTGATGACCCGCAGCTGGACCAAGATCAAGTCCGGCAAGTAAGTAACGAATGCCCCTCCCGGTCCGCAGTTCGGCCGGGAGGGTAGTGATGCCATCCATCCGGATGGGCCGCGCGAATGGATGCGCAGACGGTCAACCACTGAAACAGGAGAACTGACACCGTGAATACAACCAGATTGCTAACCATAGCGCTGACCATGGGATTGGCGAATGTGGCCCAGGCTGCCCCTGTGCTGCACTTCTACAACTGGTCTGACTATATCGGTGAGACTACCCTCAGCGATTTCCAGCAGGCGACCGGGATCAAGACCGTCTATGACGTGTTTGACTCCAACGAGACCCTGGAAGGCAAGTTGCTGACGGGGCGGACCGGTTACGATTTGGTGGTGCCCTCCAATAATTTCCTGGCCAAGCAGATCAAGGCGGGAGCCTTCCAGAAACTGGATAAATCCCTGTTGCCCAATCTGGCCAACCTGGATCCCGTGCTGCTCAAGCAGCTCGACAAGGTGGATCCGGGTCATCAGTACGCGGTGCCCTATCTGTGGGGGACCAACGGCATCGGCTACAACGTCGACAAAATCAAGGCGGTGCTGGGGGTCGACAAGATTGACTCCTGGGCAACCATCTTCGAACCGGAAAACATGGCGAAACTCTCTCGCTGCGGCGTCGCCTTCCTCGACTCTGCCGACGAGATGATCCCTGCAGCCCTCAACTACCTCGGACTCGATCCCAACAGTCATGCGACGGGGGATATCAAGCAGGCCGAGGCGCTGCTGCTCAAGGTGCGGCCCTATGTGGCCTACTTCCACTCCTCCAAATACATCGGCGATCTCGCCAATGGCGACATCTGCGTGGCGGCCGGATTTTCCGGCGACATCCTGCAAGCCGCTGCCCGCGCCGATGAAGCTGGCAAGGGGGTGAAAATTGCCTACAGCATTCCGAAAGAGGGGGGCAATCTCTGGTTCGACATGATGGCGATCCCGTCCGATGCCACCAATGTCAAAGAGGCGCACGCCCTCATCAACTACGTCCTGCAGCCCGAAGTGATCGCCAAGGTCAGCGACTATGTGGGCTACGCGAATCCCAACTCAAGGGCGGGCGAGTTTATGGATGAGGCGGTGCGCAACAATGAGGAGGTTTATCCCCCTCAGGCCGTGCTGGAGCGACTCTATGTGCAGGAAGCACATCCCCGCTCGGTACAGCGTCTAATCACCCGGAGTTGGACCAAGATCAAGTCCGGTACCTAACCTTGGTGCCCGTTCGGGGGCGCCAAATCGCTTTTATGGATCGGCCGCAAGGCCGGTATCACGTTGGGGAGTTTGGTAATGGCGATAGCCTCCAGTGCCTACAAGAAAGCCCTCGAGGGCAGTCAGCAGCGCAAAGAAGTGCTGGTGAAAATTGATCGGGTAAGCAAGCAGTTCGACGAAACGCTGGCGGTCGATAACGTATCTCTCAATATTCACAAGGGGGAGATTTTCGCCCTGCTCGGCGGGTCCGGTTCCGGCAAATCGACCCTGCTGCGGATGCTGGCCGGTTTCGAACGCCCGACCGAGGGGCGGCTGTTCCTCGACGGGGTCGACATCACCGACATGCCCCCCTATGAACGCCCCATCAACATGATGTTCCAGTCCTACGCCCTGTTCCCCCATATGACGGTGGCCCAGAACATCGCCTTTGGCCTCAAGCAGGATGGCCTGCCCAAGGCCGAGATCGATGCCCGGGTGGAGGAGATGCTCAAGCTGGTACAGATGACCCAGTACGCCCGCCGCAAGCCGCATCAGCTCTCCGGTGGCCAGCGCCAGCGGGTGGCGTTGGCTCGTTCCCTGGCCAAGCGTCCCAAGTTGCTGCTGCTGGATGAACCCATGGGGGCGCTCGACAAGAAGCTGCGTTCCAAGATGCAGCTGGAGCTGGTGGAGATCATCGAGCGGGTCGGGGTGACCTGCGTCATGGTGACCCACGATCAGGAAGAGGCCATGACTATGGCGGAGCGGATCGCCATCATGCACCTCGGCTGCATCGAGCAGATCGGCAGCCCGATGGATATCTACGAGACTCCGGCCAGTCGGCTGGTGTGCGAGTTCATCGGCAACGTCAACCTGTTTGACGGCCTGCTGGTGGAGGATGAGCAGGACCACGCCACCATCGCTTGCGCCGACTTGGAACAGCCCATCTATGTGGGCCACGGCATCAGTTCCCGCGCCGAAAACAAGAAGGTGACCTACGCCCTGCGGCCGGAAAAACTGCTGATGAGTCTGCAAAAGCCGGAGGAGATCGAGCACCCGGACTTCAACTGGACCAAGGGTGAGGTCTATGACATCGCTTATCTGGGCGGTCACTCGGTTTATCACATCCAGCTGCCCTCGGGCAAAATCGTTCAGGCTTTCATCGCCAATGCCGAACGCCACGGCAAGCGGCCAACCTGGGATGACCAGGTGTTCCTCTACTGGGAAGATGACAGCGGCGTGGTGCTGCAATCATGAAGTTCTTGCAACGACTGAAGCGGGTCGGGGGGCGCCGACTGGTGATTGGCATCCCCTTCTTCTGGCTGTTCCTCTTCTTCCTGCTGCCCTTTGTCATCGTGGTGAAGATCAGTTTTGCGGAAGCGGATGTGGCGATCCCGCCTTACACCGACGTGGTGAGCTGGGCCGACAATCAGCTCACCATCCTGCTCAACATGGGCAACTACCTGCTGCTGCAGGAGGATGAGCTTTATATCGCGGCCTATCTGGGCTCCCTCAAGATGGCCTTCGTCAGCACTTTGCTCTGCCTGCTGATTGGCTATCCGATGGCCTACTCCATCGCCCGGGCCAACAAGGAGACCCAGACCGTTCTGCTGCTGCTGATCATGATGCCGACCTGGACCGCCATTCTGATCCGGGTCTACGCATGGATGGGGATCCTCAGTAACAATGGTCTGCTCAACAGCGTTTTGCTGGGGATCGGGGTGATCGACGAGCCGCTGCAGATCCTCAACACCAACCTGGCGGTCTATATCGGCATCGTTTACTCCTACCTGCCCTTCATGGTGCTGCCGCTCTACGCCAATCTGGTCAAACACGATCAGAGCCTGCTGGAGGCTGCTTCCGACCTGGGGGCCCGCAACCTGACCCGGTTCTGGCAGATCACGGTACCGCTCTCCAAGAACGGCATCATCGCCGGCTGCATGCTGGTGTTCATTCCGGTGGTGGGAGAGTTCGTTATTCCGGAAATGCTGGGCGGCCCGGAGACCCTGATGATCGGCAAGGTGCTGTGGCAGGAGTTCTTCAACAACCGCGACTGGCCGGTCGCCTCTGCGCTGGCGGTGGTGATGCTGGCGGTGCTGATCATTCCGATCATCCTCTTCAACCGTAACCAGGCCAAAGAGCTGGAGGGCAAGGCATGATGAGACGTTTCGGTTTTGCCAAGCTGATGCTCTGGCTGGGGCTGCTGTTTATCTACCTGCCCATGATCATCATGGTGATCTACTCCTTCAACGCCTCCAAGCTGGTGACGGTGTGGGGCGGTTGGTCGCTGAAGTGGTATTTCGGCCTGCTCGACAACAAGCAACTGATTGGGTCTGTGTTCCGTTCGCTGGAGATCGCCTTCTACACCGCGATCGCCGCGGTGGCGCTGGGGACGGTGGCAGCCTTCGTGCTGACCCGAATTCCCCACTTCCGTGGTCGCACCCTGTTCGGTGGCATGGTGACGGCGCCGCTGGTGATGCCCGAGGTGATCACCGGTCTGTCGCTGCTGCTGCTATTCGTGGCGATGGCCCAGCTGGTGGGCTGGCCCGCCGAGCGGGGCATGCTGACCATCTGGATCGCCCACACCACCTTCTGTACCGCCTACGTGGCGATCGTGGTGTCGGCGCGGTTGCGGGAGCTGGATCTCTCCATCGAGGAGGCGGCAATGGATCTCGGCGCCAAGCCGTGGAAGGTGTTCTTCCTGATCACTATCCCGATGATCGCCCCCTCGCTGGCGGCAGGCGGCATGATGTCGTTCGCCCTGTCGCTGGATGATCTGGTGCTGGCGAGCTTCGTCTCCGGCCCGGGCTCGACCACCTTGCCGATGGAGGTCTTCTCGGCGGTACGGCTCGGGGTGAAACCCGAGATCAACGCGGTGGCCAGCCTGATCCTGCTGTCGGTATCGCTCTTTACCTTCGGCAGCTGGTATCTGATGGCCAGGGCGGAGAAGCGCCGTCGCGCCGAGATAGCCATGACCACCCAGATGCAGGCCGTGGTCTGACGCCATGATAAGATCCGCCTACTCTCGTCAACCTGGAGGATGAGTATGCGGATCTCCCTTTTTAGCGGTCGTGGCACCGAGCTGGTGCCCGGCCTCACCAGCGCCATTCACAAGCAACCGATCTCTGCACCAGTTCGCTGTACCTTTGCCGGTCTGGAAGGGGATGAGCAGTGTGACCTGCGCCACCACGGTGGCCCGGATCGGGCGCTCCACTACTATCCTGCCGATCACTATCTCTGGTGGCAGACCTGGCAAACCGCGCTGGGCTTGCCTGCGCCACGTACACCCTGGCAACCTGCCGCCTTTGGCGAGAACCTCTCCGGTATCGGGCTGACCGAGGTGCAAGCTTGCATTGGCGATGTCTATCGACTCGGCGAGGCGCTGATCCAGATCAGCCAGCCGAGATCCCCCTGTTTCAAACTCAACCAGCGCTTTGGCTATGGCCAGATGTCGCAGGTGATGCAACTGAATGGCCGTTGTGGCTGGCTGCTGCGGGTGCTGGAGGAGGGGATGGTGTCGCCGGAGTCGGCCATGGAGCTGGCAGACAGACCCTATCCCGAACTGACGGTGAAGCGCACGGCGGATATCCTGTTCAATCAGGTGCGCAATGAAGCGGATCTGCTGATGCTGCTGGAGAATCCTGCTCTCTCCCCCAACTGGCGCCAGCATGCAGCCGACTGGCTGGAGCATGGCACTGTGGCTGACTGGCAGCGCCGTCTATTGGGGCCGGCATCCCTGCGCCTGGCCTGACGGCCGGTTACCGGAATGTCACCAGCTGGCTGCAGCCCGGTAAGCGGATGACAAGAGTGCTGAATAGTTGAGCAAATGGCACTTTTTTTCCTGCCAAACGCAAAAAAGGCTTGTGTCGGGTCTGGGCTTTCGGTAAATTCCCGTCCCGCAGACATCGGTGTGTAGCGCAGCTTGGTAGCGCACTTCGTTCGGGACGAAGGGGTCGGAGGTTCGAATCCTCTCACACCGACCAAATCCAAAAAGGGCTTAGCTTCGGCTAGGCCCTTGTGCATTTCTGGCCCTCCAGTTCTGTGGGGCATTTTGATTTTCTGCCCTGTTTACTACATCTGCAATTGCTAGCTATTGACTCCTCATCAGTTGTTTCCCCCTTCTTGGAAACGTGTTAACTATTTCCTTCCATACAGATTGCCAGACTCGTTGTGGGCCTTAAATGAACAGCTGATTTTAATCTCTTTGAATATCAGGGTTCGACTGCAGGAAAAGGATGACCAGATATGCAAGGCCAGGAACGGCAATGCCAGGAATTTTACCAGACTCTCTTTGCTGGATATGCTCAGCAGCTTGCCCCATTCGCCGCACTTGATGAGTGCCTTCACGACTTTCTAGATCAACGCCCGAGCGGCAAATATACCGCGCGCAATCGTGCTGCTGGACTGGCTGCCGCGACCTTCTGGTGGGAACCCGCCAACTTGGACGGTGCTCAACTGGCAAGCTTGGCACTGGGACGTATTTTGCATTCTGAGGATGCTATTAGCACTGCGCTGCTGGATCATCTGGCCGCTCGTCATCCAGATGTATTGCGTTGGGCGATTCGTTACTCGAAGCTGTTTACACGCAGCGATTCACCGCTCTGGCGGCATCTCCGAGACAATCTCGGTAGCGGAGATTGGTACGAATTTTTCGGCGTCTGTGATCGTCTACTTGAGCAACTTGAACCATTCGACGAAGCAATTGCACTGGCTGAGACCCACCTGAAGTCGCTTTCGTTACTAGAGCTGCTTTCCTATTTGAGCGTGATCGCATATGGGCAACTTGGCGCCTCTCAGGGTAAGGACAGTTCTGCGGAAGATTGGGATGTCTATGATCGGTTAATAGCGCGCAAGCTGTCGAATTGCTCTGAGTGTGATTTTCAGCTGACAGAGGAAGCTATTGGCCGCTCTATTAAGCGTCATTTGTCGCCACTCCTGTTTCCACAGTCAGGTTTGGGGCGAGAGAATGTTGCCAACCTCGAATCGGTCGCCTTGCTTACTGTCGCCATGCGTGAGCGAATCGACTACGAGAATTCCATCAATTGGTTCTGTTTTGACAATGATTGTGGTTACCAGCTCAAACCGGGACAACCGGTCATATTCAACAAAACAGATACGGGCTCACAGCGCTGGCAGCGTACCGGGCGCAAAAGCAAGTTGCTTTGGCACTACTGGATGTACCGTGCAATTGACCAATTCGCAGCTTCGGATATGGCTGGCAAAATCATCGGGAGACCGGAAAACCACGAATCGAATCAGCTAGCTTACATAAAAACCATCCGCAGTCAGCTTTACCTGCAGACGATATTCGGCCTGGGTGAGCGCGTCAGACTGAACGACGGAGCGGAGGTAATCCTGCACCACGCGATATTAGCCAGTGAGCTGACGACAGTGTTTTTTAAGCAGGCGTTTCTTCAGCCTTTTCTTCGCTATATGGGCGACTCCGGTGTAGCAGCAAAAGCACTTGGTCAATTAGCTTTGGAAGGGCTTGTACAAGGCGAGAACCGCTTTCCCATCACTTGGTCGGAACCGAAAGATAAGATCCGTCGTATCTGTGGTTGGACCGTCAGCCCCGAACATCCCAAGGGCGACCCCGAAGCGGCCGAGGCCATCCTGAAGTTCTGGACCAGTGACCTGCAGGCACTGTCCGTGCAGATGAGGCTGACACCTAACATGCCATTTCCACGTCTGTACGAGCGGCCGTTCTACAAGATTGGCTGCTACAGCTTTCAGTTCCCCTGGGTTGCCGGTCAACAGAACAATCTGACCGCTGCGGTGAATAACCTGCGACGTGTTGAGCAACGCAGGCCTGCTTTGCGCAGCGAAACGGAACGTATTGAACATACCCTTGCCGAAGCACTAAGGCAGAGGGGGTTTCGCGTCGTCGTGGGCTACCAACCACCATTGAGTGATGAGCGCGATGCTGGTGAAGTGGACCTGATCTGTCACTTGGATGGGGTAGTGTTGCTGCTGGAGGTCAAGTCGGGCTTCATCCGTTCAACTTGCCATGAAGTCTGGCTGCATCGAACCAATACCCTGCGCAAGGCGGCAAGGCAGTTAAAGCGCAAGCAACCGGTTGTGCTTCAAGCCCTGCAAAATGACCAAGGGTTGCGTTCAGCTCTATTGCTGAGTGATTTCAATCCTCTGCCAGCTTTGCATGCTTGGGTTGTGGATACGTCGATTGAATTTGATGGCGAGGTCATCGATGGTTTTCACGTCGTCTCCCGCGAGATCATGGAGATCGCTTTGCGCGATGAACCGCATTATCTGCGCGCGTTTGAACAGATGGGCGATGCTGAGGTTGGGAATGAGGAAGAGACACTGTATGCCGACGGATTCAGTGCACAAGCTCTTGTTAGGTTGATCGAGTCCGATGGGGTCTGGCGTGATGTGCTGTAGAACGTGACAAGTAGGTTTGCGGGATTCATGAGGTGTGGGGCGCCACATTATGGCTATCTGCTTGGCAATAAAGCAGTAGCCGTGGGCATTAAAAGGGCCACCGCTCGGTGGCCCATCGGTGGAGTCTGATCCTGACTCCGGCACTCTAGATTGTGGCAATCTCGCTATGGGTCTTGTCTATGGTGCCCTCCTTGCGCGCCAGGCGCTTACTCAGATATGCCAGTGCTGATGCCGCAAAGCCTTGAAACTGTGTTGAGGCAGCAAGGCCGCGTGCTTGGGGTACTCACTAATGAAATGTTCTATTCCCTCCATCAGTTGTGCACGTAATGAAATCACGGGCTCATGCCAGGCTTGTAGGCATAAATGGCCGGGGATCAACTGCTCCTGATAATCTTCCAGCAGCTGTTCTGGCCAGGGTTCAATACCGGAATTGCGTTGCAGCAAATAGTGGGCGGCGGGTTCACGGGCATAAATGAACTGAATTTGGGCCAGATCGCGTTGGCATAGCGTTTGACTGTTGATGTGACAGGTCAAATATTTTCCCGTTTTCAGATCCAGAAAGTGACCGCGTTGCCGACAGGGAACGATGCGATACCAAGGCAGGGGTGAGGAGAGAGAATACCCCTCAAGCTCCTGTTCCAACCAGTGGCGACACTCGGGTGTCTGCACCTCATCGAGCATGGACTCGAGCTGTGTCAACAAGGCTCTGGATGGTTTGATGGCCAGTTTCGCACTCATCGCCTGCAATCCTCCCTCTGCACACAATCCCGACTATCAGTATGGACCTTGTTCGGCCAGAGGGGGTAAGGAATCTAATGATTAAAATTGGATTAGCCGCGTGGTTTTTATGCACTAATTTGGTTCAACCCACCAGATAGGTACCAGTGCCGAAGGCGATGTGGGTGCCCTCTTCGTTGTGCAGCTCCATCCGGGCTACCGCGACCTTGCTGCCGGCCCGGATGATGTGGGCGGTGGCGATAAACTCGTTGCCGCGCCCTGGGCGCAGGTAATCTACCCGCAGATCTATGGTGCCGAGGCGAGCGAAGCGCTCCTTGAGATAACTGGGGGAGAACTCCTCCACCTCGTCGATGCAGGATGCGGCGACGATCATGCCGCCCGCTACATCGAGCAGCGTGGCGGTGACGCCGCCGTGCAGGATGTTGTGGAAAGGGTTGCCGATCAGCTTCTCGTCCATCTTGATACGCAGCTCCACCTTGTCGAAGTCGTAGTGGGTCACCTGCATGCCGATCAGCTTGTTGAAGGGCATCTTCTCGGCAAACAGGTTGGCAATGCCACTGAGCGCCATCTTCTTGAGCATCTGTTTCATTCTCTGATCCCAATCCTTGTCATCAAAGCCGAGTAAAAACTCCAGCCAGTCTGCAACAGTTCCTTAACAGTCGCAATGGCAGGTTTATTGTGGGCGGCGGCTGCTTTAGAATGGCGACCCCAAAGGAGAGCCCATGACCGCGATTGCCGAAACCCTGCCAGATCCTCAGCCAGAGAGTCCGCTTGCCCTGCTGCAGGCGGTCTTCGGCTATCAGCAGTTTCGGCCGGGTCAGCTCGAGATCATCGAGCAGATCGTCGCGGGGCGCGATGCGTTGGTGCTCAAGCCTACTGGCGGCGGCAAGTCGCTCTGCTACCAGATCCCGGCACTGCTGCGGCCCGGGCTCGGTGTGGTGGTCTCTCCCCTTATTTCGCTGATGAAGGATCAGGTCGACAGCCTGCGCGCCAACGGCGTAGCGGCGGTCTACATCAACTCGGCCCTTAGCCGGGAGGAGATGATCCAGAACTTCGCCGCCATGCGTCGCGGCGAGATCAAGCTGGTCTATGTCTCCCCCGAGCGCTTGCTGCAGCACGAGTTTATGGATCGGCTGGCCGAACTGCCGCTCGGGCTGTTCGCCATCGACGAGGCGCACTGCGTTTCCCAGTGGGGCCACGATTTCCGGCCTGAGTATGCGGCGCTGGGGCGGCTAAAACAGTGGTTCCCACAGGTGCCGGTGGTAGCGCTCACCGCCACCGCCGACGAGGCGACCCGCAGCGACATGCTGCATCGGTTGGAACTGAGCGATCCCTTTATTCACACAGCCAGCTTTGATCGCCCCAATATCCGCTACAGCTTGGTGGAGAAGTTCAAGGCGGCCGAGCAGCTGCTGCGTTACGTGCAGAGCCAGAAGGGCAACTGCGGTATCGTCTACTGCTCCAGTCGCAACCGGGTGGAGGAGGTGGCCGAGCGGTTATCCCGCCACGGCTGCAAGGCCGCGCCCTATCATGCGGGGCTACCGCTCGAGCAGCGCCAGCAGACCCAGGATGCCTTCCTCAAGGATGACATCGAGATAGTGGTGGCGACGGTGGCGTTCGGTATGGGTATCGACAAGCCCAACGTACGCTTCGTGGTGCACTACGACATTCCGAAGAACATCGAATCCTACTATCAGGAGACCGGTCGCGCCGGGCGCGATGGCACTCCTGCCGAGGCGCTGCTGCTCTACGATCCCGCCGACATCGGTCGGGTGCGCCGTCTGCTCGACAACATCGAGAATCCTCAGCAGTTGCAGGTGGAGCAGTACAAGCTCAACGTGATGGCGGCGTTTGCCGAGGCGCAGACCTGCCGTCGTCAGGTGCTGCTCAACTATTTCGGCGAGTACAACGACAAGCCCTGTGGCAACTGCGATATCTGTCTCGATCCGCCCAAGAGCTATGACGGCACTGAAGATGCCCAGAAGGCGCTCTCCTGCGTCTGGCGGGTGGGGCAGAATTTCGGGGTGGGCTATGTGGTGGAGGTGCTGCGCGGTTCGCTGAACCAGCGCATCAAGGATCACGGCCACGACAAGATCTCGACCTACGGCATCGGCAAGGATCAGAGCCATGAATACTGGATGAGCGTGATCCGCCAGCTGATCCACAAGGGGCTGCTGACCCAGAACATCACTCGCAATCTGGTGCTGCAGCTGACCGAAGCGGCCCGTCCGGTACTGCGTGGCGAGGTGAAGCTGGAACTGGCGGTACCCCGCCTGCAGCCTATCTCCAGCCGCAAGGAGAAGCGCAATGGCCTGCTCGATAACGCCAACTACGACAAGCGGTTGTTCAAGGAACTGCGCGGCCTGCGCAAGCAGATTGCCGAGGATGAAGAGGTGCCGCCCTACGTGGTATTCAACGATGCGACCCTGGTGGAGATGGCGCAGCTGATGCCGATGACCGAAGACGAGATGCTGGCTATCAACGGTGTCGGGCACCGCAAGCTGGAACGCTTTGGCGAAGCCTTTATGGACCTGATCATCGACTACTGCCGTCGTTAGGGTCGATTAGGCTGCCTAATCGACCACGGTAAGCGCGGCTCGGAAGAACCTGGGGTCAGACGCGAGGTTATTTCAGGCTGGCGTAGAAGGCCGCCAGATTGTCGATATCCGCATCGGTCAGTGGTGCCATGAAGGGGTCCATCAAGGGCTCTTTGCGGGTGCCATCCTTGAACGCTTTCAACTGTTTTACCAGATAGGCGGCATTCTGGCCCGCCAGATGGGGATAGTTGGGGATCATCGCCTTGCCTTCTACGCCGTGACAGGCGGCACAGACCGCCGCCTTGGCCTTGCCTGCTTCAATATCGGCAGCCTTGGCCTGATGACCCCACGCCAGTGCCAGCAAGGGCAGGGCATATACCCATTTTTGCATCTTCTTCTCCTTGAATTGAAAAATGATGGTCGCCAGTTAGCGCAAGCATGGCTGACGGCAGTATAAAGAGTGACACGAGCATACGCAGGGACGAATGGCACAACCATGAAGTTGATCAACACTTTTGCGACCGAGCTGCCTTGGGCCTGTGAACCCGTGGTCCCCCAGCCGCTGCAGCAACCCCGGTTGCTTCATCTCAACCGGGCTTTGCTGGATGAGTTGGGGCTGAGAGGCGTCAGCGAGGCTGACTGGATCGCCTGTTGTGGCGAGGGAAAAGTGCTGCCCAGTATGCAGCCGGTAGCGCAGGTCTATGCCGGCCATCAGTTCGGGGGTTATAGCCCCCGGCTTGGGGATGGTCGTGCGCTGCTGTTGGGTGAGCAGCAGGCGCCGGATGGTCAGCGTTGGGATCTCCACCTGAAGGGGGCGGGAAAGACGCCGTTTTCCCGTTTTGGTGACGGTCGCGCCGTGCTGCGCTCCAGCATTCGCGAGTATCTCGCCTCCGAAGCGCTCCATGCCCTCGGCATCCCGACCACGCGGGCGCTGGTATTGGTGGGGAGTCAGGAGCCCGTTTATCGTGAGCAGGTGGAGACGGGAGCGACCGTGCTGCGCACCGCCCTCAGCCATCTGCGCTTCGGTCATATCGAGTATTTCGCCTGGAGCGGGCAGGGGGAGAAGATCCCGCATCTCATCGACTATCTGCTGCGCCACCACTTCCCCGAACAGGAGAGTGGTGCCGAACTGTTTACCGAAGTGGTGCGCCGCACCGCGCGGCTGATTGCCAAATGGCAGGCGGCGGGCTTCTGTCACGGGGTAATGAATACCGACAACATGTCGCTGCTCGGCTTGACGCTGGATTATGGCCCCTACGGCTTTATCGATGCCTACGTGCCCGATTTTGTCTGCAACCACTCGGACCCTGCGGGCCGCTACGCGCTGGATCAGCAGCCCGCGGTCGGTTACTGGAATCTGCAAAAGCTGGCGCAGGCGTTGGCTGGCCATGTAGACAGTGATGCGCTGGCTGCAGCGTTGGCCCAGTACGAGCAGCAGCTGATGCTGCACTACTCCGAGCTGATGCGGGCCAAGCTCGGACTGGCAGTGTGGGAGGAGGATGACCCGGCTCTGTTCCGCGAGCTGTTCCGGTTGCTGGCGGCCCACAAGGTGGATTACCACCTGTTCCTTCGTCGTCTCGGTGAGGTAACGCAAGAGGGGGCGTGGCCTGCGTCTCTGCTGGCCCTGTTGTCTGAACCTGGTGTTTGGCAGGCGTGGCTGGAGCGCTATCGGGCGCGGCTAATGCGCGAAGGAAGCGAGGATGCCGTGCGCAAGGCGCAGATGGATGCCATCAATCCCAAGTATGTGCTGCGCAATGCGCTGGCCCAGCAGGTGATAGACGCCGCCGACGCAGGGGATATGCGGCCGTTCGAGCGGCTGTTCGCCGCCCTGCAGCGCCCCTATGATGAACAACCCGAATATGAGGATCTCGCCACCCCGACTCCGGCATGGTATTGCGGTGGTGAGCTCTCCTGCAGCAGCTGAGAGATTGGGCATGAGTTGGCAAATCAAACAGGTAGATAGCGAAGCTGGCGTAGTGACGCTGGATTGTCCGGCGCTCGACTGGGACATGTTTCCGCTGTTGGCGCAGGCCTTGCTGCGAGAGTGGGAGCTGCAGCCGCTCGAGCAGGATGCGGGGGCCGACCGCCATTGCTGGTTGCTGGAGTTTGAAGGGAGCCAGTTTCGGCTGGAGTACGAACACTACAGCGGCTGCTGGCTGGAGGCGGTGCGCCCGGCGGATCGGGAGGCGCTGCTCTGGCTCGCCAGACAGCACAAGGTGTGACTATCGCCCGCAAGGCCTGCTCTGCCGCTGACCAACCTGGACAAGCGTAATCGCATAAAGATTGAACTATCGGTTTGGGGGCGTATAATCTCGCCCCTCGATTATCGCCAATGGTGGCGATATGGGTTCCCTAACCCCATTAACCAAAAAGGTCACAAGATGAATCTGACCCCTGCGCAGTACCAAACGGCGCTCGTTCGCCTGTCGTTGTTCCACATCCTGATCATTGCCAGCAGCAACTATCTGGTGCAGCTGCCGATCACCGTGTTTGGCTTCCACACCACCTGGGGTGCGTTCAGCTTCCCGTTTATCTTCCTCGCCACTGACCTGACGGTGCGGATCTTCGGTGCCGGTCTGGCACGCAAGATTATCCAGACCGTGATGCTGCCTGCGCTGGCGGTCTCCTATGCGCTCTCCGTGCTCTTCTTCGAAGGGAGCTTCCAGGGCGTGGGTCATCTGGCCGAGTTCAACCTGTTCGTGGCTCGTATCGCGCTGGCCAGCTTTATGGCCTATCTGGTAGGGCAGTTCATGGATGTGGTGGTGTTCAACCGCCTGCGTCTGCTCAAGCAGTGGTGGATTGCGCCAGCGGCCTCCACCCTGTTCGGTAATCTGGTTGATACCATCGCTTTCTTCAGTGTGGCCTTCTGGCGCACCACAGACCCTTTCATGGCAGAGCACTGGGTCGAGATCGCAACCGTCGATTACGTATTCAAGTTGCTGATAAGCCTTGGTTTGTTCGTGCCGCTCTACGGTGTCTTGCTGCGCTACCTCAGCCGCAAGCTGGTGGGCGAGGCCGGATTATCCAGCCTGCAAACGGCCACCCGGCAAGCCTGACCAGATTGACCACCCTTCGCGGTGGTCAATTTTTTTGCACTTTCTGCAAATAGCGCTTGCCTAGTTAAATGAGAATGATTATTGTTAACTTGTTTTCCGGGAAAGACTTCATTCGTTCCAACGTGATGGACTTCTTGTGAAGGCACGACATTGCTCACATTGCTTCCAGTTAAGGGCCAGTTTATCTGGCCCTCTTTTTTTGTCATTTTTCAGCAAGTTGCAGGCATAAAAAACGGGAGCCAAGGCTCCCGTCGTCACGCTGTTTGTGGCTTACTCGATATCGAGTGCCTCGGGGGAGAGGATCACCCCTGTGGTATCGGCGTAGAGGTGGTCGTCAGGCAGGAAGGTCACGCCACCGAAGTTGACCGGCAGATCGGTCTCCCCCACATCCTTGCTGTCGGCACCGACCGGAATGGCTGCCAGTGCCTGAATACCGATATCCAGATCTTCCAGAATATCGACTTCGCGGACGCAGCCGTAGCAGACAATCCCTTCCCAATCGTTCTCGGCCGCCGTGGTGGCGATGTCGCTGTCGATCAGAGCTCGGCGCATGGAGCCACCGCCATCGATCAGCAAGACGCGTCCCAGTCCGTTCTCTTTGACGAGTTCACGGATCAGGCCATTCGATTCGAAGCATTTGACGGTGGTGATGACGCCGCCGAAAGAGGCGCGGCCGCCGAAGGAGCAGAGCATGGGTTCAAGCACATCCACCATGTCCTGATAGATGTCGCACAGTTCAGAAGTATTGTATTCCATAGTGTCAAATCCACGGCTGGAAACAGGTGCAACCAGTATAAGGAGTGGGTGTGGCATTTCAATGAATATTCCTTGCACAGATCACCTGTCGCCGCTTTTCTGCATAAGCTCAATGCAGTTCACTGCCAGTTTGCGAGAGGTCTATCGTGCTTATCCGTCATAAGTTGATCCTGAATACCGTGCTGGTTGCCGTTGCCATGCTGGTACTGAGCGGCCTGTTTATCTACTCCAGCCAGGTGCACCGTCACCTGACCGAAGCTCAGCGCAATATCGACCAGCTGGAGATCGCCATGCTCAACCTGCGGCGGGCCGAGAAGGATTTTCTGATCCGCAAAGATATGACCTTCGTCGAGCGCTTCAATCAGGGGCTGTCAGACTTTCACCAGCACAATCGGGAGCTGCTGACCGATGACAATCTGGCGGCCGTCGAGGGGGAGCTGACCAGACTGGATCAGCAGATCAGCGGTTATGGCAAAGCCTTCAACGATCTGGTGGCCCAGCAGCAGAAGATTGGTCTGGGGCCGGAGGAGGGGCTCTATGGCAAGCTGAGGGCGGCGGTGCATGAGGTGGAGAATGGGCTCAAGCAACTGGACCAGCAGGGGCTGCTCATCACCATGTTGCAGCTGAGACGGGCGGAGAAAGACTTCATGCTGCGCTCCGATATCCAGTATCTGGAGCGTTTTGAAACCTTGCACAAGAGTTTTCAGGATAGCCTTGCCACTTTGCCGGAGGGGGATCGCGGCAGGTTGGAGCAGGCCAGCAAGCAGTACCGGCAGGACTTTGTGGCGCTGGTGCAGGGGATGCAGGTACTGGGGCTGAAAGAGGATGAGGGGCTGCGCAACCAGATGCGGGATCTGGTGCATCAGACCGAACAGGGGTTTGCCGCCGTCGATCAGCACATTGTCGCTGAGCTGGAGCGGCAGAGCGCTCGCCTCAACAGCCTGATGCTGGTCTGTGGCGGGGTGATTGTGGTGCTGATCGGCATCATGAGCGTGTTGCTGGGGCGCAGCATCGACCGTCCCATTACTCAGGTGAATGATACCGTCAACCGCATTCGCCAGGATAATGACCTGCGCCTGAAGATAGAGCTGCGCGGGGCAGATGAAATGGCCCAGCTGGCAGGCAATCTCGACGTGATGCTGGGCGGGTTTCGCAACCTGATTGGCGATGTGAAGCAGAGCGTGCACACCCTGACCGAAGCGGCGGATCACCTCTCGGCCAACGTCAAACGCACCAGCGAAGGGGCGGCGCGCCAGCTGCAGGAGACCGACATGGTGGCGACCGCGTCCACCGAGATGGGCTCCACCATCGAAGAGATCGCCCGCAACACCGAGCAGGCGGCCAACAATGCGCAGGCGACCAACAACAAGGCGATGGAGGGGCGGACTGCGGTCGAGAACACTGTCGAGCAGATCCGCTCGCTGGCGGGCAATCTGGAGAGTTCATCCCGCGAGGTGAGCCAGCTGCAAAAAGAGAGCGAGACCATCGGCTCCGTGCTCGATGTGATCCGCGGCATTGCCGAGCAGACCAACCTGCTGGCCCTCAACGCGGCCATAGAAGCTGCTCGAGCAGGAGATCAGGGGCGCGGCTTTGCGGTAGTGGCCGATGAGGTGCGCAATCTGGCCATCCGTACCCAGAAATCGACCCAGGAGATTGCCGGCATCATCAGCTCGCTGCAGAAACAGACCGGCAGCATCGTAGAGGTGATGGCGACCTGCCGCGAGCAGGGCAACCGCAGCTCGGATCAGGCCAGTACCGCAGGGGAGTTGCTGGGGCAGATCACTCAGGATGTTACCAACATCATGGACATGAGCACCCAGATTGCTGCGGCTATCGAACAGCAGAGTCTGGTGGCCAACGAGGTGAACCGCAACGTCAACAACATCCGCGACATCGCCCAGGAGTCGAGCATCATGGCGGAGGAAAATGCGAGATCCAGCGAGGGTCTCAACGAGCAGGCCCAGCTGCTCAACAAGGCGGTGGCAAAATATCGGGTTTAGTGAGCGGACTGGCATCCTTGTGAGGTTTTTGCACCAGAGTGGCAATGATTTGATCGTAGTGGCTGTTATTGGGGTAATTCGCTCATATAATCGCCGCCACTATGATGATTCGGAAGGATTCGATGGCAAAGTTGCTGGTGGCCGTATTCGGGCTGCTCTGTTCCTGTCTGGTGTTGGCAGGTTCGGCGCCTCAGGCTACCCCACTCAAGCCCGGTATGGAACCGCTGCTCAGCTGGTTCAACGGGGCCTTTACGAGCCGGGAGCAGGCCAGTTACGACAGCCGCTTTACCAGTGCCGAGCTGCGTCTGATGGAGATTTGGCCCGGCTATCAGGGCTATCGCTGGGTCTATGCCGAGCAGTATCTGAGCATGCGCTCCGTCCGTCCTTTCCGCCAGCGCATCTATCGCTTCTCACCCGCCCCTGACGGGCGGATCCTGATGGCAGAGCTGACCATGCCCCGTGCCACCGATTTTGCCGGTGCCTGGCATGATCCCGCCCTGCTCGACAGTCTGACCCCGCAGCAGCTCTCCTTGCGTCACGGATGCGAGATTTGGCTGACACGCACTCCCTCCGGCGAATATGCCGGTCACACCCGGGTGGGCCACTGCTCCACCGATTTTGGCGGTGCCACGACGCTGGTGCAGCATATCTGGATTGGCCCCGATAGCGTCAGATTGCTGGATCGCGCCTATGACAACGCAGGGAGTCCGCGCTGGGGCAGCCCGGGTGAGGGGTATGTCTATTTGCGTCGTTCCAAAGGATTTGGCCAGTAGGGGAGAGTGCGTCTGGCTGCGGGAACATGAAGGATGAAAAACAGGGATCGTAAAAAAGGCGCCCGATGGGCGCCTTTTTCAGAATTCTTCAGAAGTAAAATTACTTCTTGGTGGTCATCGCACCGAAACGCTTGTTGAACTTGTCTACGCGGCCGCCGCTAGAAACTTCTTTCTGCTTGCCGGTGTAGAACGGGTGGCACTCGGAGCACACGTCCAGGTTCAGATCTTTACCGATGGTAGAGAAAGTGTTGATGACGTTACCGCAAGAGCACTTGGCGGTGATGGCTACGTAGTCAGGATGGATACCAGCTTTCATGGACAACCTCAATTAATAGGCCGTGTCGCCATCCGATCTCTTGTCGGACACCACACGATTGTTGAACACAGTTTCAAAGGCTGCGAATAATATAGGAAATGCCTGATATCAGGCAAGTGGCTTCGCAGAAAAAATAGGCAACCCCTGGTGAATTCTTCCCAAACGCTGGATCTGGTTCGTGTCGCTGTCCCGGTACCGTTACGCCGTCACTTCGACTATCTCTCTCCCCTGCCGTTACCTGCCCCCGGTTGCCGGGTCGAGATCCCTTTCGGTCCCCAGACCCTGGTCGGGCTGGTGGTGGATCATCCGGCTGACAGCCAGGTGCCCCGCAACAAGCTCAAGCCCATCAAGCGTGTACTCGATGCGACGCCGGTGCTGGGGCCGGATATTCTGGCGCTGATGAACTGGAGCGCCAGCTACTACCAGCATCCGCTGGGGGAAGTGCTGCCCCACGCCTTGCCGGTGTTGGTGCGCAAGGGGGAGCCTGCCGCCTATCGCGAGCTGGAGTTCTGGTTTGCCACCGAGGCAGGCATGGCCATCGACCTTAACGAGCTCAAGCGGGCGGCCAAGCAGCAGCAAGCGCTCGCCCTGCTGCGCAAGGGGCCGCAGACCCCCTCCGCCCTCAAGCAGGAGGAGATCCAGAGCGCCGCTCTCACCGCGCTGGAGAAGAAGGGGCTGCTGGAGAAGCGCTCGCTGGAGCCAAGCCATGACGGCGACTGGGCCGCCCGTTTTGAACCGGGGGAGGGGCTGCGCCTCAACGGCGAGCAGGCATTGGCCGTCTCTGCCGTTACCAGCCAGAGCAACCAGTTCGGCGCCTTCCTGCTGGATGGCATCACCGGTTCCGGCAAGACCGAGGTTTACCTGAGCATCCTCGAGCCCCTGCTCAAGACGGGCAAGCAGGCGTTGGTGATGGTGCCGGAGATCGGTCTCACCCCGCAGACCATCAACCGCTTCCGGCGCCGCTTCAACGTGCCGGTGGTGGCGATGAACTCCGCCATGAACGATCGGGAACGGCTCGACGCCTGGCTCGCCTGCCGCGACGGCGGCGCCGCCATCCTGATCGGCACCCGCTCCGCGGTATTCACCCCGTTTCACAACCTCGGCATCATCATCATCGACGAGGAGCACGACGGCTCCTTCAAGCAGCAGGACGGTTTTCGCTACCACGCGCGGGATCTGGCGGTGATGCGGGCTCATCGTGCCGGTATCCCCATCCTGCTTGGCTCGGCTACCCCGTCGCTGGAGACATTGCACAACGCCCGCACCGGCAAGTATCACCATCTCACCCTGACTCGCCGTGCCGGTAACGCCCAGACCGCCCGTCAGGTGATCCTGGATATCAAGAGCGTGCGGCTGCAGGCCGGGCTCTCCCCCCAGTTGGAGCAGCTGATGGCGGAGCATCTGGCGGCGGGCAATCAGGTGATGCTGTTTCTCAACCGCCGTGGCTATGCCCCGGCTCTGATCTGCCACCAGTGCGGCTGGAGCGCCGCTTGCGAGCGTTGCGATGCCTGGTACACCTGGCATCAGGCCGGACGACGGCTGCACTGTCACCACTGTGACAGCGTGCGCCCGCTGCCCCACCACTGCCCCGAATGTGGCAGCAACGAACTGATCGGATCGGGAGTGGGCACCGAACAGCTGGAACAGCTGCTTACCACAGTGTTCCCGCAATATCCGGTAGTGCGCATCGATCGGGACAACACCCGCCGCAAGGGGGAGTTGGAGACCCATCTCGGTGACATCAAGGCGGGCAAGTACAAGATCCTGATCGGTACCCAGATGCTGGCCAAGGGTCACCACTTCCCGGACGTGACGCTAGTGGGTCTGCTGGATGTGGATGGCGCCCTGTTCAGCGCCGATTTTCGCGCCGCCGAGAAGCTGGCCCAGCTCTACACCCAGGTGGCGGGTCGTGCCGGGCGCGCCAGCAAACCCGGGTTGGTAGTGCTGCAGAGCCACCATCCGGAGCACGCCCTGCTGCAGGATCTGACCCAGAACGGTTACGGCCACTTCGCCGATACGGCGTTGAAAGAGCGCCGCTTGTTGGGGCTGCCGCCGTTCAGCTATCAGGGGCTGTTCCGCGCCGAGGCCAACGGCCGCGACGAGGTGCAGCTGTTCCTCGCCCGCCTCGCCGATACCCTGCGCAGCGCCCGCTATCCCCACGTTCAGGTGCTGGGACCCATCAGCGGCTTTATGGAGCGCAAGGCGGGCAAGTTCCGCATGCAGTTGCTGGTGCAGGGGCCGAACCGGGCACCGCTGGCCCAACTGCTGGACTGGGCGGTGAAGGAGCTGGAAGGCTGGCCTGAGACCAAAAAGGTGCGCTGGAGCCTCGATATCGACCCCACCGAGCTGAGTTGATAGCACCGGCGCCGGTCGCTGGCAGTTATCGTCAGCGACCGATGGGTGATTTCATTTCAAGGCTCAGACCCGCAGATCGATCTGCTGCACCCAGCCTCCTTTACCCTGTTCGGTGAGATAGAGGCCGGATTGGCGCAGCACCCCCTGATTGCCGCTCTCTCCCAGATGGTTGAAGGGGGTGTCGAGGGGGCGCAGCAGGATGGCGCCGATCCCCAGTTCGACCAGAGCTATAGGTGCGTGCTCCGGATGCCAGAACTGCAGGGCTGAAAACTGGCTATCCCCTTCATCCAGCACCCCGTTGCCATCCTCATCCAGGGTTGCCAACTCGTCGAAGCCATTGCCGGAGCGAGCACCAAACAGCTCGCCCCCATCGTCTATGGTGCCGTTGCCATTGCGATCCAGCGCCACAAAGCCGCTCCCTTCCCGCAGACCCGGCAGGCTATCCTCCTTGCCATCCTGATCAATATCGAAAGTGACCCGAGCCTCGGTCAGATCGGCGATCTTGCCATCCAGACTGAGCACCAGCGGGTCTTTCAGGGCATTGAGGGTGGTGCGCCGCTGGCTCACCTCCAGCTGACGCCAGTCGAGCACAAAGCCGAGATCGAGCTGAATAGTCTGACCATCCCGAGTCGCTACGCTTGCTGACGCCACCACGTTGAGCTGCTCCTGTTGCAGCAGGGTGTCTGTCACCTCCACCAGTTGGTCCGGCTCGGCGGCCTGAGCAGCGGCATCTCCTTGGGTCACTCCATCGCCCCCCTCTTCGGAGGGTTTGATCGGCTTGGGCAGCTCGATTTCGTGGCCCAGCATCGCTTCAATCATCAGCTTGATCAGCCGCTGGCGGTTATCCAGTCCATCGTCGGGAATACCATCCTGCTCTTTGCCGACGTTCGCTGCGGGCGGGGCGGGAGGTGTTGCAGCTTGCTGGCTGGCGGCTGATTGCCTTGCGGTTTGCAGCGTCAGGGCGCTGGTGAGGGTCAGAGTGCTGCTGCGTTCGCCGGCCGCAGCCGTGTTGTTGCCCTCCGGTGGATTGACGACGGTAGGCACTGGCCCAAGATTGCGCACCTTGCGGCTCTGGGTCTGTTGTTGCCGGTATTGTACCTCCCCCCGGAGGTCGTAGTGATCGATGCGCATACGTTCGCCCTCGGCGCTATACATCTGGTCAGTTATCGACCAGTCAATGAGCAGGGCTTAACACCAAATCGGACTAATCAGGGAGGTGGTTAGTACTAGGTTGCAAGGTGGTGGCGTGGCAGGATGGCAAGAGACTGGATAGTGGCGATCTAGTTGAACATTTTCAGGTAACGCGGCGCACTCTGGCTGACAAGCGGCATCGGTGAGGATAGGGAGAATTACATGAGAAATTGTCTGGTGATGGACGTGGCGGGCTATGGTGGATTCCTGTCTGGCGCCCCTTGCATCAATGATGTTGAGGGCTGCACTCATGCGTAACTGTCTGGTGATGGGAGCTGCAGGCTATGGTGGATTCCTGTCTGGCGCCCCTTGCATCAATGATGTTGAGGGTTGCACTCATGCGTAACTGTCTGGTGATGGGAGCGGCGGGCTATATCGGTTCCTATCTGGTGCCTCACCTGCAAACCCTCGGCTACAAGGTGATTGCCGGGGCGCGCCGTCCCTGCCGCTTGCCTGAGGGGGTCGAGTTTCGCCTCGCGGACAGCCTCAAACCCATCACCCTGCTGCCTGCGCTGGCGGGCATAGATACCGTCTTCTATCTGGTGCATGCCATGGGGGCGGGGGCCGATTTTCACCGGTTGGAGCAGCAGGGGGTAAAGAACTTCGCTGCCGCTGCCCGCGCCGCCGGGGTACGTCGCATCATCTATCTCGGGGCAATCCAGCCCGAGCAGTGCAACAGCCGCCATCTCAACTCCCGCCGCCATTGTGGCGAGTTGTTTCGCGAATCTGGCGTGCCGACGGTTGAGCTGCGCGCCGGCATCATCATCGGGCCCGGTTCGGCGGCGTTCGAGGTGATGCGGGATCTGGTGTTCAACCTGCCGATGATGGTGACGCCGAAATGGGTGCGCTCGCGCACGCCGCCGATTGCGCTGTCCAACCTGTTGCACTATCTGGGCGGGCTGGTAGAGGCAGACGAGGTGGATGGCCGCATCTTCAACGCGGTCGGCCCCGAGCTGCTCAGCTATCAGCAGCAGTTACAGAAGTTCGCCGCCCATATCGGCAAGCGCTGCCCCATCATTCCCATCCCGTTTCTGAGTCCGCGCCTCTCCGCCTGGTGGCTGCAGTTTGTCACTTCTGTGCCGCAACCGGTAGCCAAGGCGCTGGTGGGGGGTCTCAAGCACGATATTCCGGCCGATGATGGCCCGCTGCGGGCCCTGCTGCCACAGACTCTGCTCAGCTTCGACGAGGCGCTGGCGGAGAGTCTGGCGCTGGAGCAGAAGCTGGGTGCCGAGCAGCAGGGGCAGGAGACCCCCCTCGGCCTGCGCTGGCGCCATCCCGAATATGGCTTCTACGACCGTACCGCCAGCGGCGAGGCCATCTGTCTCGCCTCCCCCGAGGTGGTGTGGCAGGTGTTGCAGCAGCTGGGGGGAGAGCAGCGTTACTTCTACATGAACGAGCTGTGGGTGGTGCGCGAATGGATGGATCATCTGATCGGCGGCCCGGCCCGCACCCGTGGCCGCACCAATCCGGATCGTTTCGTGAAGGGTGACATGCTCGACTCCTGGCAGATCCTCGGGGTCGATGAGGGGCGCAGGCTCGATCTCTTGTTCAACATGAAGGCCCCGGGCGTCGGGCGGCTGGAGTTCAACATCCTGCCGGAGGAGTCTGGCCTGACCCGCATCCGGGGCACCGCTCACTGGCATCCGCAGGGCGCCTGGGGGCTGGCCTACTGGCTCGCCATGCTGCCGTTCCACCTCTTTATCTTTCAGGGGATGACCGAGGCCATCGCCCGTCAGGCTGAGGCGAGGGCAGGTATCCCGGTGATGGATTAACCCCTCTTCACACTATCCCCGCTGATAGAGTGCCCCGTTCGGGGCACTTTTTATGCGGCGGCCATGCCCGGTTATGGCAGATAGTGGTAGGCGTCTCATGGCAAAGGCTGGCATCATGCCGCGGTCTTGTTTACCGCGGATAGATAATCAGTCAGAAAAAGAAGGGATTATGAAGAAAAAACCGTCAATTTTGGGGGGCGCCTGCATCATTGCCAGCGTCTGCGTGGGAGCCGGCATGCTCGGTCTGCCGAGTTCGGGGGCGGGGGCCTGGACCCTCTGGTCGGTGCTGGCGCTGACCATCACCATGGTGATGATGACCCTCTCCGGCTGGATGCTGCTGGAATCCTTCCAGCACCACGATATGCGGGTCTCCTTCAATACCGTGACTCGCGAGCTGCTGGGGGAGAAGCTCAATCTCCTCAACAACCTCTCGGTCTACTTTGTTGGCGGCATTCTGCTCTACGCCTATATCACCTCCTCCGGTGCCATCCTGCAGGGGATACTGGGGATCGACAGCAAGCTCGCATCCGTGCTGTTCGTGGCGCTCTTCTCTGCGGTGGTGTGGCACTCGACTCGCGCCGTTGACCGTATTTCGGTGGTACTGATCGCCTTCATGATCCTCAGTTTCGCCCTCGGTGTGGCCGGGCTGCTCGGCAGTATCAAGCTGCCGACCCTGCTTGATCTGGCGGGCAGCGAGAGCCGCTACGCTCCCTATGCCATGGCGATGCTGCCGGTAGCGCTCACCTCGTTCGGCTATCACCACTCGGTGGCCTCCCTGCGTGCCTACTACCAGAACGAGCAGCAGGCCAGATGGGCCATTCTGGGGGGAACCCTGATCGCGCTGGCGCTCTACGTGCTCTGGCTGCTGGGGATCTTCGGCAACCTGCCCCGTCAGGATTTTGCTCCGGTGATTGCCAAGGGCGGCGATGTGAGCGTGCTGCTCTCAGCCCTCTCCGGGGTCATTGAATCGGAGAAGGTGGCCAGCGCCATCAACGGCTTCTCCATGGCGGCGATCCTCTCCTCCTTTATCGGGGTAGGGCTCGGGGTGTTCGACTATCTGGCTGATCTGTTCAAGTTCGACAACAGCCGCGCCGGTCGCTGTAAGACCTGGGCGGTCACCTTCCTGCCGCCGCTGCTGCTCTCCCTGCTCTTCCCGTTTGGCTTCCTGCTGGCCATCGGCTATGCCGGTGCCGCCGCCACCATCTGGACCTGCATCATCCCGGCACTGCTGGTGCTGCGCACCCGGGCGCGGGCCGAGCGGGGCGAAGTCACCCCCCATTTCGTCACCCCAGGCGGCAAGCTGATGGCTTGGCTGCTGATCCTGTTCGGATTGGCGACCGCGCTGTTCCACTTCCTGTCGATGGCAAATCTGTTGCCGGTCTATCTGGGCAACTGAGTCAGGTCTACAGCTCTGACAGAAAGGGCGGCAAGGCCAACTTGCCGCCCTTTTTGCTCCATTTTCACTCCATGCGGCAGAATCTATAACTAAAGTGGTAGGTGTGGGTGGGGTAAGGTGCTGAAATAACTGGTCTGATCTGGCTGGCGGTAGCATGATCTGCTGGGCATGCCCGCCGCTTTCTTTTATGATCCCCGCCCTTCTGCGTGCCCCCTGTCGGCACCTCATTTGCACCAACCACATCGGGGTCCCCCATGTCCGATCTGCGTCAAGAAGCTCTCGATTACCACGCCCAGCCCGTACCGGGCAAAATTGCCATCGCCCTGACCAAGCCTGCCGAAACCGCCCGTGATCTGGCGCTGGCTTACAGCCCGGGTGTTGCCGAGCCGGTGCGCGAGATCGCTGCCAACCCGGCCGATGCCTACCGTTATACCGGCAAGGGCAATCTGGTGGCCGTCATCTCCAACGGCACCGCCATTCTGGGGCTGGGTAATCTGGGGCCGCTGGCCTCCAAGCCGGTGATGGAGGGCAAGGCCCTGCTGTTCAAGCGCTTTGCCGGTATCGACGCCATCGACATCGAGGTGAAGCACGAGACCAGCCAGCAGTTTATCGACACGGTGACGGCTATCGCCGATACCTTCGGCGGCATCAATCTGGAAGATATCAAGGCACCTGAGTGCTTCGAGATTGAAGAGGCGCTGATCGCGCGCTGCGATATTCCGGTGTTCCATGATGACCAGCACGGTACCGCCATCGTCACCGCCGCCGGCCTGCTCAACGCGCTGGAAGTGCAGGGCAAGCAGATCAGTGACAGCCGCATCGTCTGCATGGGGGCGGGGGCTGCCGCGACCGCCTGTATGGATCTGCTGATCAAGTGTGGCGCCAGGGCGCACAACATCTTCATGCTGGATCGTCAGGGAGTGATTCACACCGGCCGCAGCGATCTCAACAAGTACAAGCAGCGCTTCGCCAACGAGACCCCGCTGCGTACCCTGATGGATGTCATCGAAGGGGCGGATGTGTTTGTCGGTGTTTCCGGCCCCGATGTGTTGCCCGCCGAAGCGGTCGCCCTGATGGCGCCCAATCCGGTGATCTTCGCCTGCTCCAACCCGGACCCGGAGATCAAGCCGGCGCTGGCCCACGGGGTGCGCAGTGACCTTATCATGGGTACCGGCCGCTCCGACTACCCGAACCAGATCAACAACGTGCTCTGCTTCCCCTTCATCTTCCGCGGTGCCCTCGACGCCCGCGCCAGCCGCATCAACGATGCCATGAAGATTGCTGCGGTCGAGGCGATCCGCGCGCTGGCCAAGGAGCCGGTGCCGGCCGAGGTGCTGACCGCCGCCGGGGTCAGCGAGCTCGCCTTCGGCAAGGATTACGTCATTCCCAAGCCGATGGATGCCCGTCTGCTGCCACGGGTTGCCCGCGCCGTGGCGCTGGCAGCGGTGGCCTCCGGCGTCGCCCGCATCGAGCTGCCCGCGGACTACATGCTGTAATCCGGCGTTGCAAACGGCCCCTTTATCGGGGCCGTTTTTATCTCTGCTTCTGGCGACAGCCAGAGACGCCATCCGGGCGACAGGTTAGGGCATATGGAGGCAAATCGGGTTCAAAGGTGGTCAAACAGCGCTCTCCTCTGACACAATATTGCCACTATGACGCTAACGAGAATCAAGATGCAGCAGCCTGTCAGTGGCCGTTTGGCCCACGCCCTCTCCTTCTTGCGCCATGATGGTCGCCACTTTGCCCAGTTTGTCTGGGGCCGTTTCCAGCAGGACAGATTGACGGTTACCGCCGGTTATCTGGCCTATGTCACCCTGCTTTCACTGGTGCCGATGATCGCCGTGGTCTTTGGCATGATGTCCGCCTTCCCGGTGTTCCAGAGCCTCAAGCAGGCGATGGAGCAGTTCGTCTACCACAACTTCGTGCCGACCGCGGGCGACATGCTCAAGGAGTACATCGACGGCTTCGTCGCCAATGCCACCAACACCACGGCTGTGGGGATTGGGGCGCTGGTGGTGGTGGCGTTGATGCTGATCTCCGCCATAGACAAAAACCTCAACTACATCTGGCGTTCGACCCAGGGCCGCCCGCTGGCGCAGGCCTTTGCCATGTACTGGATGATCCTGACCCTGGGGCCTGTGCTTATCGGGGCCAGTATCGCCATCTCCTCCTATATCTTCTCGCTGCGGCTGTTTGGCGCCGAGAGCCTGTTCGGTATCGGTTATCTGCTGTTGCGCGGTTTGCCGTTCCTCTTCTCGGTGCTCACCTTCCTGCTGGTCTATACCGTGGTGCCGAATTGCAAGGTGCGGCTGATCCACGCCTTTATCGGTGCGCTGGTAGCTGCGACCCTGTTCGAGCTGGCCAAGCGCGGCTTTGCCATCTACATCACCAACTTCCCCTCCTATCAGGCCATCTACGGCGCGCTGGCCACCATCCCGATCCTGTTTGTCTGGGTCTATCTCAGCTGGCTGGTGGTGCTGCTGGGGGCTGAAACCACGGCCTGCCTCGGTGAATATGAGAAACCGGCGAGTGAGGAGCTTGGCTAAGCCATCGCCTTGGCCATCGGTTTATTGGTAGCATCGACGACCGCCCCTGTGAGGGGGCGGTCGTTCTGTTTTCAAAGGAGAGGGATGTGATTGCATTGATTCAGCGGGTCAGCGAGGCCAGCGTGACTGTCGAGGGGGAGGTGACCGGCGCCATCGGTCAGGGATTGCTGGTACTGCTCGGGGTAGAGCAGGGGGATGACGAGGCCAAGGCCGACAAGTTGCTGCATCGGGTTAGTGGTTATCGCATCTTTCCGGATCAGGAGGGCAAGATGAACCTCAATGTCAGCCAGATCGGCGGCAGTCTGCTGGTGGTCTCCCAATTCACGCTGGCGGCGGATACCAAGCGAGGGATGCGTCCCAGCTTCTCCTGCGGAGCTCACCCGAGCGAGGCCGAGCGGCTCTATGACTACTTCGTGGCCAAGGCCGCCGCCAGCGGCATCCCGACTGAAACCGGCCGTTTTGCCGCCGACATGAAGGTGGCGCTGGTCAACGACGGCCCGGTTACCTTCTGGCTACAGGTCTGAGGATGCCTGATCCCGCGGTGTGACGTGGACGATCACGTTGATAAGCCCCGCAACCGGATAGGGGGTGGCCGGGCCAATCCACTGCTCGATCAGCGTCAGGGCGTGGGTTAGCTCCAACGCGGTGCGCGGCAACAGGTTGATGACCAGGGTGCCGGTCAGGCGGGGAGCCAGCGCCCGGTAGAGTCGCTCCTGAAACAGCAGCAGCGGGTTGCCATCCTGACTGAAGAGATCGAGCAGAATGAGGTCGTACTGCTGTTCGCTCTGCTCCAAAAAGGCGAGGGCATCGGCCTGATGGAGTGCCGGAGCGGCGCGTTCATCGCTCTCCTGATGCTGGAAAAACTGCTGATAAACGGTTAGCACCTCTTCGTCGAGGTCGACGCACTCGTGGCGGGCCGAGGGCCAGCGCTGACTCAGATGGCGGGTGAGATCGCCGCCACCCAGACCCAGTTCGAGGATCTGCTCAGCCCGCTCCGGCAGCAGGCAGGCGATGACCCGTTGATGGGGCAGACAGAGGGCTGCGGGGTCGGCGAGCGACATGGCGGATTGCACCACGCCGTCTATCTCCAGCCAGCGGTGCTGGTCATTTTCCTGTACCGTGAGGCGGCGCTGAGGTTTGACGCTGAGGTGCAACAAGTGATCGGCTTGGTACGCTTGCAGATTGAAGTCCATGAATTTGCACGGCAAGATGGTTTCCGACCAGTGTAACTCAAGGATGAAACTATGTACCGGGTAGTCACCCCTCAGACAGTCGCCGAGCTGAATGCCTACTACCAGTTGCGCTGGGAACTTCTGCGTAAACCCTTCAATCTGCCCGTCGGTTCCGAGCGGGACGAGTACGACACTGTCGCCATTCACCGGCTGATGCTGGCACCCGATGGCACTCCCATTGCGGTGGGTCGCCTCTTTATCGGTGGTGACGAGGCGCAGATCCGCTTTATGGCGCTGCGTCCGGAATATCGCGGTCAGGGGCTGGGCGCCAAAATGGTGGAGGACCTCGAAGAGCTGGCCCGCAGCGAGAAGGTGAAACGGCTGGTGATGAACGCCCGTCAGGAAGCGGTGGAGTTCTATCGCAAGTGCGGCTTTCTCGAAGTGGGGGGCGGCCCCGTCTCCTTTGGCCGGATTCCCCATCGCCAGATGATCAAATCCCTGAGCCCATTGCAGACTATCCAGTACCGGCCGGAGTGGTGTCAGGATCTCACCACCCGCTGGTCGCGCGGGGTACCCATCAGCGAGAAGATGGGGATGCACATCAGCCACTACGATGGCCAGACTTTCCACCTCAAGGCCAATTTGGCGGCCAACTTCAACGTGCATGGCAGCATGTTCGCCGGCAGTGTCTACAGCCAGTGCGTGCTGGCAGGCTGGGGGCTGATCTGGTTGCAGCTTAAAGAGGAGGGGCTGGTGGGCGAGCCGGTGCTGGCCGAGAGCTCCATCAAATATCATGGCCCGGTCGATGAGGAGCCGGAGGCGCGAGTGGCCCGCGAGGGGATGCCCGCCGTGCTGCAGCCGCTCAAACGGGGCGAGCCTGCGACTTTCAGCCTCAAGATCCAGCTGTTCAGCGGCGGCAAGCTGGCGGCGGAGTTTTGCGGTCACTATGTGGTGCAGCCGCCCCGCCGCCCGGGCCAGTAACCGCGTCGTTTCCCCATCAAACAACAAGGCCTCATCATGAGGCCTTGTCTGTTTTTACCCTTGCTGGCTGTCGCTTGTCTGCCCGGCTTGGGTCTGCACTCGGGCCTGGTTTTGGGCTTTCGTTGCGGGAGCCGGTCGCCAGAGCGGGGCGCTGTTGCCTTGCGGCGGATAGCGCACTCCCACTTCCCAGCCGCAGGCGTCCTGCTTCTGCGGGAAGCTCCAGGCCAGCGTGGGTTCCGTCAGCGGCCCGCGCCACTGGCCGAGCAGCTCGGCGCAGCGGTTGCCGTTGAGGATCCCCAGATCCAGCTGCCACTGCTCGTTGACCAGATCGATCCCCCCTTGCAGTGCCAGCAGATGGGTGATGGTGGAGGCGCCAGCCTGCTCGATCTGCAGTTGCCCCTTATCGATCTTGCCCTGCAGCTTGATGCGGTAGAAGGGGGTGTCACCCTCCTGCATCGCCTGCCACAGCTGATCCGGCGTCAGGGTGGGCGGGGTCGCCCCCTTGAACCACTCATCCAGCAGCGGATCTATCTTTACCTTGTCCCAGAATGGCTCGTCGGCATCGAGGGCAAAGCTCCCCTGCAGGCTCTGGCGCCACTCGCCCGCCGTTTTGCCCTGTTCGGCTTGCAGGTCGGCGCTCACGTCCGCCTTGCCAGCGAAGGAGACAGGGGAGTGGAATATCTTGCCCCACTGCTGCAGATCCAGCTTGGTTGCCTGCAGCTGCAGGCGGCTGCTCTGGCCCGGTTCGCGACCCCACTGGCCACTCAGGTTGAAGGTGCCCTCATCCGGCAGCGAGCTGGTGAGTTTGCCCAGTTGCCAGGAGCTGGGGGTCAGCTCCCCATCCAGCTCGCCGTTGCGGGCGCTGAGGCCATCCCACACCAGCTCGAACCACTTGCTCTCGATACGAGCACGGCCGAGCAGCGGGCCGGGTTGGTTATCGCGCAGGGCGAGATCGCTCAGATAGAGCTGCCAGCCGGTCAGCGACAGGGGCAGGGTATCGTCGAAGGAGAGCACCTTGAGCTTGTCGAACGCCAGCTTGCGGATATCGACCTGCTGCGGGCGCCAGCTCTGCCAATCCTGCCACCACCCTTGTGGCAGGCTGATATCCATGCCGCTTAGCACCACGTCTTTCAGGGTCAGCTTCTGCTGCTGGCTATCGAGGGAGAGCTCGACATTGAACTCCCCTTCATAGGCCTTGCCCTGCAGTTCGCCGTCGATCTGCTGGGGCGAGAAGGCGAGCTTGCCCTTGATCTCCTCCAGCTGGAACAGACCGCGCCCCATGTCCCCCAGGGTGCCGCTCAGATAGCCGGTGGGCTGGTTGCCCGCCTGCCAGTTGAAGGCGGTGAGCTGGCCGCTGAAGTTGTTGAAGGAGAGCTCCTGATTGATGTCGTTGAGGCTGACGCCGTCCAGCTGGCCGCGATCCAGCGACACCCTTTGCAACGGGAAGCGCTGCGGGAAGCCTTGTTGTGTCAGATCCCCCAGCTCCACCCGCATGCCGCGCGCCTTGAGGTCATGCAGTTGCAGGGTGCGGGCGGGCCAGTCCAGCACCATGCCGGTCTCCAGCAGACCGTCGAACAGGTTGGTTACCAGCTTGTCGGTGCGCAGCACTTCTCCTTCCAGCCGTCCTTGCAGGTTGAGACGGGCGAAGGTGAACTGCGGAGTCTCCAGCTGGCCGATATTGAGGCTCAGGTTGGCCTGTTGCTGCCGTTTCGGATCGATCAGCTCCCAGTCGCTCAGGGTGGCATTGAGGCCGCGCAGGGTCAGCTCGGGGCTCTCCAGACTGAGCCGGTCTATGGTGCTGTCGCTGATGGTGAGGGAGTGCACCGGCAGGTTCGGCAGTTGGTTGGGCAGTGGCAGCTTGATGGCGGGACGGATCAGATCGAGATGGGCGATGCGCACGTCGCGGCTCAGCCAGTCGATGCTCTCGATCTCCAGATAGATCTTGTCGAGGGAGACCGCATCGCCATAGCGTACCTGCTCTGCCAGCAGGGTGTAGGGGTGCAGTGGGTTGAATACCAGCCGTCCTATGGTGACCGGCACACCGGTCTGCTGGCTGATCCAGCTGGCGATGGGGCCTTTGGCTCGCTCGGCGTCGAACAGGCCGAGGGCAACCCAGACAAACAGCAGCAGGAAGGCGAAGGTGTAGAGCAGGCCGCGTAGCCAGGAATTCATGGTTGCTTTCCTCCTGTTTTGGGATGTGTTGTCAGGCGTTTGAGTAGTGGTCTCGCAGACCGAGCCAGCGCCGTATCAAGGATTCGACATGACTAGGATGCCTATCCATAAGGAAGCGTGCCATCTTTTGCACCTGCGGAATAAGCGGCTGATCCCGCACCAGATCGGCGATCTTGAGATCGGCCAGACCTGTCTGGCGGGTGCCGAGCAGTTCCCCCGGGCCGCGCAGTTCCAGATCGCGCTGGGCGATGAGGAAGCCGTCGTTGGTTTCTCGCAGTACCCCGAGCCGGCTCTGGGCCGTCTTGGACAAGGGGGCATGATAGAGCAGCACGCAGTGTGAGGCTACCGCACCCCGGCCAACCCGCCCGCGCAGCTGGTGCAGCTGCGCCAGCCCGAGCCGTTCCGGGTTCTCGATGATCATCAGGCTGGCGTTGGGCACATCCACCCCCACCTCGATGACGGTGGTGGCGACCAGCAGTTGCAGTATGCCCGCCTTGAACTCCTCCATCACCCGCTGTTTCTCCACCGGCCGCATCCGACCGTGCACCAGCCCGATGTGCAGGCCGGGCAGCAGGTTCTGCAGCTCGGCGGCGGTATCCTCGGCGGCCTGACACTCCAGCACCTCCGACTCCTCGATCAGGGTGCAGACCCAGTAGGCCTGCTTGCCCTCGGTGCAGGCGAGCTTGACCCGCTCGATCACGTCGCCGCGACGGCTGTCGGGCAGCGCCACCGTGGTGATGGGGGTTCGGCCCGGCGGCAGTTCGTCGATGACCGAGGTGTCGAGGTCGGCATAGGCGGTCATCGCCAGGGTGCGAGGGATGGGGGTGGCGGTCATGATGAGCTGATGGGGATGTACCCCTTCCCGCTCCCCTTTCTCGCGCAGGGCTAGGCGCTGATGCACCCCGAATCTGTGCTGTTCATCGATGATGACCAAGGCGAGGCGCTGGAACACCACCTGCTCCTGAAAGATGGCGTGGGTGCCCACCACCATCTTGACGCTGCCATCGGCGATGGCTGCCAGCGACTCTTCCCGCGCCTTGCCTTTCTGTTTGCCCGCCAGCCAGCCGACTCCGATGCCGAGCGGCTCCAGCCATTTGGCGAAGTTGATGGCGTGCTGTTCCGCCAGCAGCTCGGTCGGCGCCATCAGCCCCACCTGACAGCCGTTGCCGATAGCCTGCAGGGCGGCCAGCGCCGCGACCAGGGTCTTGCCGGAACCTACGTCACCCTGCACCAGCCGCATCATGGGGTGGCTCTGTTGCAGATCCTTGCTTATCTCGGCCACCACCCTGCTCTGGGCGCCGGTGGGCTTGAACGGCAGGGCGCCGAGCAGCTGTTTAACCAGCGTGGGCGCCGGTTTGAGGGCGCGAGCCAGCTGGGTTTGCGCCTGAGCGCGCACCTTGAGTACCGAGAGGTTGTGCGCCAGCAGCTCCTCCAGTACCAGTCGCTGCTGGGCCGGATGCTGGCCGCTTTCCAGCAGCGGCAGCGCCACCGAGGGAGGCGGGCGGTGCAGCAGCTTCAGGGCGGCGGCCAGCTCAATCTGATGGGGATAGAGTCCGGCGGGCAGCAGCTCCTCCACGCCATAGAGGTCGAGCTGGGCCAGCGCCTGATCGGTGAGGTTGCGCAGGGTGAGCTGGCGCAGCCCTTCGGTAGTCGGGTAGACGGGGGTGAGCGCCTCTTCGGTCTGGCCTGCTTGCTCCTCGCCGAGCAGCTTGTACTCGGGATGGGCCATCTCCAGCCCGTATTTGCCGGGGCGCACCTCGCCAAAGCAGCGGATCAGGCGGCCCGCCGCCAGACTGTTTTTCTGGGCGGCGGTGAAGTTGAAGAAGCGCAGGGTGAGGGTGCCGGTGCCATCGCTGATGCGACAGACCATCATGCGGCGGCGCCCCATCACCAGCTGAGTGTCCTGGATTTCGCCCTCGACGGCGCCGTGCAGGCCGGGCGGCAGATCGCCGATGGGCCACACTTGGGTGCGGTCCTCGTAGCGCAGGGGGAGGTGGAACAGCAGGTCCTGTACCGTGGCCAGCCCCAGCCGCTCGAGCTTCTCCAGCATCTTGCTGCCGACACCCTTGAGGCTATCGAGAGGAATTTTATCCAATTTCATCAATTAGATGCCCGAAAACACTGTAAATATGTCCAGATGATAGGGGTTGTTGAGGGGCCGATGCAAGCCGAGTTGCTGCTGGCAGGGCCGCCAACGTAGGGGAAACGGCGGATATAACAAAGGCCTGCCGAAAACGGGAGGCCTTTGTGTGGTTGCCAACAGGCAAGGTGCGGGCGCATGGCGCCCAGGGTCAGATGATGCGTTTAAGCAGCAAATGGGCCTTGACCCGGTGGATCCGTCCCAGCAGCTTGCGCACCTGTTCCGGGTAGTCCTGGATCTGTTCCACCTGATCGAAGTGGCTGATCCGCTTGGTGTTGGTCAGGATGTTCTCCCGCTCCGCGTTGAACTGGGGACGCAGCAGGTGGCGACGATCGTGTACCAGCAGGCCGTTCTCCAGATCCAGCGCCCAGGCGCGGGGGTTGAGGTTGTTGCCGGTGAGCAGGGCCCACTCGTCATCCACGAAGATCCCCTTGAGATGGTAGGAGTTGCGCTCGCAACACCAGAGCATCAGGTTGAGGCGACCGTCGTCGATGTGGCGCTGGTTGCGCTCGGCAAACTTGCGCAGGTTGGTCTCGTAGAGATAGGGCAGGCCACCGATGGTGGAGAACTTCTCTTCCGGCGGAATGAAGAAGTCGTTGGCGGTCTTGTCGCCCACTACGATGGTGACTTTGCAACCGCGCTGCAGCAGATCCTCGATATCCTTGCTCAACTCCTTGGGGGGGTTGAAGTAAGGGGTGCAGATGAAGATCTCCCGCTCGGTGGCACGCACCAGATTGCGGATCATCAGGTTGAGCTGATTGTTGCGCTTGCCCAGACCCACCATGGGGGTGACGGCCACCTCCTGGGTGTTGACCGGCATGGTGCTGAAGCGGTACTGGCTCTGGCGCAGGTTCTGCTTGAAGCGGCGGATCGGCCCCTTCAGCTGTTTGGCGCTGGGGATATCGCTGTGATCCAGTCGCTGCACCGCGTCGCTCTTCACGAACAGGTCATCCACATAGTTGACCATGCTGCGGGCCAGCTCCGGGCTGGTGATCTGGTGATAGCGATCGAAGCGGTAGCGATCTTGCTGGTGCAGGTAGATGTCGTTGAGGCTGGCACCGGAGTAGAGCACCACATCATCGAAGATGAAGCCCTTGAGGTGGAGCACGCCGAGCAGCTCGCGCCCCTTGACCGGCACGCCGTAGATTTCGATCTGGTACTCGTGTTCGGCAGCCATGGCCTGATACATCAGGTGGTTGCCGCCCTGCTTGCCCTTGCCGATCAGGCCGCGCTGGGCACGGTGGAAGTCGACGAACAGCTTGATGTCGAGGGCCGGATTGCGCTGCTTGGCGGCGTAGAGGGCGGAGAGGATCTCCCGGCCCGCTTCGTCATCCTGCAGATAGAGCGCGACCAGATAGATGCGCCGGGTGGCACTGGCGATAAGCGCAAGAATGCGGCGTTTGAAATCCTGGGCGCTGTAGAGCACTTCAAACTGATCCGCTGCGACGGCGATCTGGGGCAGGCGCGCCAGCAGTTGTCGATAATGGGCCGATGAATGCATAGATAAACCTGAAATCACGGGGTTAAGCGTTCCACTCGGAGCGATGAATAGGCGATTCTAGCAATCTCGCCCTCTCAGCCAAAGAAAGAATCATCAGAAAGATGAAAAAGGCCTCACGAGTGAGGCCTTTTTGTCAGCATTTTGCCCTTGTCAGAGGAAGCTGTAGATGATCATCGCCATCACGCCGCCAGTGGTGCCGATGATGGTCTCCATCACGGTCCAGGTCTGCAGGGTCTGCTTCTCGGTCAGGCCGAGGTAGCGGTTCGCCAGCCAGAAACCGGAGTCGTTGACGTGGGAGAGCACGATGGCACCGCCGCCAATGGCGATGGTGACGGCCGCCAGCTGGGCGCCGTTCAGGCCGAGCGGCTCCAGCATCGGCAGCACCAGACCACAGGCGGTCAGCATGGCGACGGTGGCAGAACCCTGAATCACCCGTACCGCGGCGGCCAGAATGAAGGCCAGCGCGACGATAGGCAGACCGGAGTCGGCCAGCATGTTGCCCAGCGCGGCGCCTACGCCGGAATCAACCAGCACCTGCTTGAAGACGCCACCGGCACCGGTCACCAGGATGATGACACCGGCGGGCTGGATGGCGCTGTTGCAGACGCTCATCACCTCGTCGCGGGACATGCCACGGCGAATACCCAGCAGATAGAAGGCGGCCAGACAGGCGACCATGATGGCAGTGAAGGGGTGACCGATGAACTCCAGCCAATTGTGCAGGGTGGAGCCCGCCTCGACGAAGCGACCGACGATGGTCTTGAGGCCGATCAGCAGCAGCGGCAAACCGATGAGGCCCATGGCCAGCCCGAAAGAGGGCAGGGATTTGCTGTCATCGTGGACACTGTTCTGGGCATCGGCAGGCAGCGGTACATCGACGATCTTGCTGATGAAGTCACCGAACAGCGGGCCAGCAAGGATCAGCGCCGGTACGGCAGCGATCAGACCGAACAGGATCATGTAGCCGAAGTCGGCACCCAGTTGAGATGCCACCAGGATCGGGCCCGGCGCCGGGATAAGGAAGGCCTGGCAGGTGGCGATACCGGCCAGCAGGGCGATACCGATCTTCACCACGCTGCCGCCACCACGACGGACGATGGCGAAGGCGACGCCGATCAGCAGCACCACGGCCACGTCAAAGAACAGCGGCAGGGCGCAGACAAAGCCGGTCAGGGCCATGGCCCAGTTGGCGCGCTTGACGCCGAACTTGCCGAGCAGGGTGTGGGCTACCCGGTCGAGGGCACCGGTCACTTCCATCACCTTGCCGAACATGGCGCCCAGCGCCACCACCACGGCGACGAAACCGAGGGTGCCACCCATCCCTTTCTGGATGGTGTTGGCGATGTCGGCCGGGTTCATGCCAGCGGCGAGACCCGCCACCATGGAGACCAGGATCAGGGCTACCACGGCGTGGAGCCGGGCCTTCATCACCAGGAAGAGCAGCAGCACAATCGAGCCGGCGGCTGTCATGATCAGGGAGAGGTCAGACATTGTTATGCGTTCCTTTTTCCAAGTTCAGTCGTGACACCTTGCCGATCCGTCGGCAAACCATATCTTTATGATTTATTTAGATTTATGGCAAGGGCTCAACATCATATGCCCAGGTGACTATGGGTTTGCTCAGTCTGTGGCAGACTTCACATTTTCAATCGTTACCGGTAACATGTTACCGGTAACGTGTTAGATTAGAACCCATCAACAGCTGGTTTTTTGAAAAGTGGGACAGAGGTCAAATTATGGCGGGTAAGTGCATTATCGTGATGGGTGTGTGTGGTAGCGGCAAATCCAGCGTGGGTCTGAAAGTGGCCGAAGCGCTGGGCGCCAAGTTCATCGATGGTGATGACCTGCACCCCAAGGCCAACATCCAGAAGATGGCTGGCGGCAACCCCCTCAACGATGAGGATCGAGCCCCCTGGCTGGAGCGGATCCGCGACGCCGCCTACAGTCTCGAGCAGAAGAACGAGACCGGCATCATTGTCTGTTCCGCCCTCAAAAAGAAGTACCGCGACCAGATCCGCGAAGGCAACGAGTCGGTCAGCTTCATTTTCCTCGATGGCAGCCAGCCGCTGATCCTCGAGCGGATGCGTGCCCGCAAGGGCCACTTCATGCGCGAAAGCATGGTACAAAGTCAGTTCGATACTCTGGAGCGCCCGGATGGCGAAGCCGGTGTATTCCACATTGATATAGACGGCACCTTCGAACAGGTGGTTGACCGCGCCGTCACAGCATTGGAGCAAGCCCAATGATTCATCAGGTAATTTCCGACGTCACCGCCCGCATCCGCGAGCGCAGTGTCGCCCGTCGTCAGGCATTTCTGGCCCGCATCCAGCGTCAGGCAGAGCAGGGCAAGACCCGCGCCGCGCTGGCCTGTGGCAACCTGGCTCACGCCGTGGCCGCCTGCAGCAGTGACGAGAAGGGTCGCATTCTCGATATGACCCGTGCCAACGTCGGCATCGTCACCGCCTACAACGATATGTTGAGCGCCCATCAGCCCTATCAGGGCTATCCGGATCAGATCAAGGCGGTACTGGCCGAGCTGGGCCACAGTGCCCAGGTCGCCGGCGGCGTGCCCGCTATGTGCGACGGCGTGACCCAGGGTCAGCCGGGGATGGACATGTCCCTCTTCTCCCGCGACCTGATCGCCCAGGCGACCGCGCTGTCGCTCTCTCACAACACCTTCGATGCCACCCTGCTGCTCGGCATCTGCGACAAGATCGCTCCGGGTCAGATCATGGGGGCCCTCTCCCACGCTCACCTGCCGACTGCATTTGTTCCTGCTGGCCCGATGGCGAGCGGCATCAGCAATGACGAGAAGGTGAAGGTGCGTCAGAAGTACGCTGCCGGTGAAGTGGGTCGCGATGCCCTGCTGGAGATGGAGTGCGGCGCCTACCACGCGGCAGGCACCTGTACCTTCTACGGCACCGCCAACACCAACCAGCTGGTGTTCGAGGCCATGGGCCTGATGCTGCCGGGCTCCGCTTTTGTGCACCCGCATAGCGAGCTGCGCCGCGCCCTGACCGCCGAAGCGGCCCGCCGCATCAGCGCCATGATCCCGGGCTCCCCGGCCTATCGCCCGCTGAGCGAGGTGCTGGATGAGCGCTCGCTGGTCAACGGTCTGGTGGCCCTGCTCGCCTCCGGCGGCAGCACCAACCACAGCATCCACATGGTGGCGCTGGCTCGCGCGGCCGGTCTGGTACTGACCTGGGATGACATCAGCGATCTCTCCGACGTGGTGCCGCTGCTGGTTCGCATGTACCCGAACGGCCCGGCCGACGTCAACGCCTTCGAACAGGCGGGCGGCGTGCCCGGCCTGATGCGCCGTCTGGCGCAAGAGGGGCTGATCCACATGGATGCCACTCCGGTCTTTGGCGAGATGCAGGATTACCTCAGCCGTCCGGCACTGGTCGATGGCCAGCTGGTATGGCAGCCGGTGGGCGAGAGCGGCGACGCGAGCGTGTTGTCGCCTTCCGGTAGCGTGTTCCAGGCCACCGGCGGCACCAAGCTGCTGGCGGGCAATCTGGGCCGCGCCGTGGTCAAGGTCTCCGCCGTGGCTCCCGAGTATCGGGTGATTGAAGCACCAGCGCGGGTCTTCTCCTCCCAGCATGCGGTGGAAGCGGCCTACAAGGCGGGTGATCTCAATCAGGATGCCGTGATCGTGGTGCGCCACAATGGCCCGGCCGCCAACGGCATGCCAGAGCTGCACAAGCTGATGCCGGTGCTCGGCAACCTGCAGAAGGCGGGTTACAAGGTGGCGCTGGTCACCGATGGCCGCCTCTCCGGTGCTTCCGGCAAGATCCCGGCCGCCATCCACGTCACCCCGGAAGCGCTGCACGGCGGGGCCATTGGCCTGCTTGCTGACGGTGACCTGCTGCGGGTTGACGCGGTAAACGGCAGCCTCGACTGCCTGACCGATTTGAGTGGCCGTACCCAGGCCGAGATTGACCTCACTCTGGAACAAGAGGGGTGGGGCCGTGAACTGTTCAGCGTGATGCGTCGCGCGGTATCGAGCGCCGAGTGTGGCGCTACCATCTTTGACTAAGGAAGAGCTATGCAGAACTGGAAAGTGACCCCGGCCGAGGTGTTTGCCGCCTCCCCGCTGGTACCCGTGATGGTTATCAACGAGCTGGATCAGGCCCTGCCGATGGCCAAGGCGCTGCTCGACGGCGGCATTTCTGTCTTCGAAATCACCCTGCGCACCCCGGTGGCGCTCGATGCCATCGCCCTCATCGCCAAGGCGATGCCGGATGCCATGGTCGGTGCCGGTACCGTGCTCAACTGCGAGCAGTTTGACGCAGCCGTTGCTGCCGGTGCCCGCTTCGTCATCTCCCCGGGGATGACCCCGGCCCTGCTGGCCCACGCGGCCAAGAGCACCGCGCCGCTGATCCCGGGCGTGGCGACTCCGTCTGAAGTGATGCAGGCGCTGGAAGCAGGCTATGACCACCTGAAGTTCTTCCCGGCCGAAGCGAACGGCGGTACCAAGGCGCTCTCCGCCATTGCCGCCCCGCTGCCCCAGGTGAAGTTCTGCCCCACCGGCGGTATCGGCCCGAAAAACGTGGCCGACTATCTGGCACTCAAATGCGTGGCCACCGTCGGCGGCTCCTGGATGCTGCCGGCTGATGCGGTCAAGAGCGGCAACTGGGAAGAGGTAACCCGCCTCTCCCGCGAAGCGGTTGAGCTGGTAAAACGCTAAGCATCAGTTGTGCAGAAAACCAAACAGGCCACCCTCGGGTGGCCTGTTTGTTATCGGCGTGATTTAAGTGGGTGAGGGAAGGGATTACCCCAGACTCTCCCCGACATAGAGGGAGAAGCCGATATCCTTGCGGGTGTCGGGTTGGGATTGGCCGTTGAGACGCGCCAGCAGCATGGTGGCCGCCTCCCGACCGATCACTTCCCGCGGGGTGGCGATACTGGCCAGCTTGGGGGTCATGGCGTGGCCGATGTCGAGGGCGTTGCAACCGGCGATGGCGATCTGCTGGGGCACCGGGATCCACTTGGCCTGACACTGCAGCAGGGCGCCCACCGCCAGGTCATCGTTGGTGCAGAACAGGCCGTCGAGGTCGGGATAGCGCACCAGCGCCTGATCCAGCAGCTCGCCCCCCAGAGTGAAGCTGGAGGATTGTTCGGTCAGCAGATGCTGGCCGGTGAGGCCGAAGTCGGTCATCGCCTGATAGTAACCCTCCATCCGCAGCTGGGTACGCACGTCGAGCCGCGCTCCCAGATAGACCACCTTGCGTCGGCCCCGGTGCAGCATCTCTGTTACCATGGCCCGGGCCGCGGCTCTATGGTCCATGCCGACCACCATGTCGATGGGGGTTTGCGGCAGATCCATGGTCTCCACCACCGGAATGCCGGCGGTGGCGATCATCTTGCGGGTGCGTTCGGTGTGCTGGCTGTCGGAGAGGATCAGCCCATCCACGTGATAGGAGAGCAGGGACGCGACCTGCTCCTCCTCCCGCTCTGGGCTGTAGCCGTAGTGGGCCAGCAGGGTCTGGTAGCCAGCCGGTCGGGTCACCGACTCGATGCCGTGAATCACCGCCGAGAAGACCTGGTTGGAGAGGGAGGGGATCAGGATGCCGATCGCCTTGCTGGTCGCGTTGGAGAGAATATCCGGTGCCCGGTTGGGGATATAACCCAGCTCTTCCACCACAGCCGCGATCCGCTCGCGGGTCCCCTCCGCTACGGTCTGCGGGTCGCGCAGATAGCGGCTGACAGTCATCTTGGTCACGCCGGTCTGGTCGGCGATATCTTGCAGGGTGGGGCGGCGCTTGCGGGTGGGGCTCATAGGGGTGTCCAGCGTGGATGTTACATGTAACATTACCGTTTTTGGCGGATAAAGTCAGCATATGAAGCCGTTTTTGCAGGAGTTTTCCGATGATCAGAGGCAAGCAGTTCGTGGATGTCCGGTTCGAGCAACAGGATGTGGAGGGGGAGCAGTTCTCGGAGTGCCGCTTTATCGGCTGCAACTTCTCCTGGCTGGATTTGAGCGATAGCCGCTTCATCGACTGCAGCTTCTACGATCGGGAGAGTGAACGGGGCTGCCTGTTGCAGGGTTGCGAGCTGCGCGAGGCGAGCTTTCTGCGCTGCGATCTCACCATGGCCGATTGCAGCCGCAGCCAGTGTCTGGGGCTGGAGATGCGCGACTGTCAGGCGGTCGGTATCAACTTCAGCCATGCCAGCTTCGCCAATCAGATCACCGCCAAAAGCTACTTCTGCGAGGCCCATCTGACCGGCAACAACTTCAGCTACGCCAGCTTCGAGGGCTGCCTGCTGGAGAAGTGCGAGCTGACCGGCAACCGTTGGCAGGGGGCCAACCTGTTTGGTGCCTCGCTGGTGGGTTCCGATCTCAGCGGCTCCGAGTTTGGCCAGATCGACTGGACCAGCTTCAAGCTGCAAGGCTGCGATCTGCGCCAGTGCGACCTGCCGGGGCTGGATCTGCGCCGGGTCGATCTGCAAGGGGTGCAGATCAACGAGGATCAGCAGCAGACCTTGCTGGAGCAGATCGGTCTGGTTGTCTTCCCCTGAGCCGAGCGAAAAATTAAGTAATTTTTCATCAAATGGGGCCGACAGTGGGGAGGGCGCTCCTGAAACGACAAAAGCCTGCGTGATGCAGGCTTTTGCTAGTGAGCGTGTGATGGCTTGTCGGCCGGGTTAACTCAACCCTTGGCCAGCCACTTGGTCGGGTTGATCGCCTCGCCCTGATAGCGAATTTCGAAGTAGAGGCCCGGTCTGTCCTGACCGCCACTGTCACCGACCAGCGCCACCGGCTCACCCTGTTCCACATTCTGGCCAACCTGACGCAGTAGCGACTGATTGTGACCGTAGAGGCTCATATAGCCTTTACCGTGGTCGATCACCAGCAGCATGCCAAAGCCGTCGAGCCAGTCGGCGTAGACCACCTGTCCCGGCGCGACCGCCTTGACCTGGGTCCCTTCGCTGGCGCCGATCAGGGTGCCTTTCCACTTGAGCTGGGCGGTGCGCGGCGAACCGTAGGAGATGAGGATCGGTCCCTGTACCGGCCAGCGCAGGCTGCCATTGGTCTTGAGACCACTGTAGTGACCGGCACTGCTGATGCCCGAGCCGCGCTCCGGTTTGCTGCTGGCTACCTCTTCGGCCGGTTCTGCCGGTTTGACGGTTTTGTTCTGCTGAGCGGCGAGTCGTTGCTGCTCGGCGCGGCGCTGTTCGGCCAGCTTGCGCTGACGCTCCTGCTCCGCTTTCAGCTTGGCCAGCCGTTCCCGCTCGGCCCGTTCACGGCGCTCCTGCTCTTCCCGCTTGCGGCGCAGCTCTTCCAGCCGGGCTTTCAGCGCCTTCTCCGCCTTGACCAGCTTGGTGAGCTTCTGCTCGTCATCCTGTACCGACTGCTGCAACTGGTTGCGCACCTTGGCCCGGCTCTGCTGGCTGGCCAGTAGGGTCTGGTGATGCTCTTGCTGTTCGGCAAGCAGGGTCTGCAGTCTGCTTTCGGTCTCTTTGGTGGCCTGCTGGTTTTTCGCCAGCTTGTCACGGGTGGCGCGCAGGGCGTCGATGGCCTCGATGCGGGCCTTGTTGAGGTAGTCGTAGTAGTCGAGGGAGCGGCTCAGTTTGGCCGGATCCTGCTGATTGAGCAGCAGTTTGAGGTAGTCGTGGTTACCCGCCTGAAAGGCGCTCTCCGCCTGTTTGGCCAGCAACTGCTTTTGATGTTTGGCTTGAACTTCCAGCGCCAGCTTATCTTTTTGCAGGGTCGCCAGCTTCTGCTGGTTCTGCTTCAACTGCTGCCTGGTCTGGTTGAGTTTGGCGGCGGCGGCCGAGATGGCCTGCTCGTCAGCCTTGAGCTGGGTATTGAGCTTGGCAAGCTCCTGCTTGCTGAGCTTGATGGTCTGCTGTTGTTCTTTGATCTGGGACTGCATGGTCCCCAGCTGCTGATTGGCGGCCAAAGCTGGTTTGCTGGCGCCAAACGACAGGCAAAAAAACAGCGCGCCGGCCAACAGGCCGACGCGACTGGTTTTCTGTGAAATAACTTCGCATCCCCGCATGGGGAAGGATTATTTCAGAATCATCAGGGGCTTGCCAGTCATTTCCGGCGGTACCGGCAGACCCATCAGGGTCAGCATGGTGGGGGCCAGATCGGACAGTTTGCCACCTTCAACTACCTCGGCTTTGCGACCGAAATAGATGAGCGGAACCGGCAGATTGGTGTGGGCGGTGTGGGCCTGACCAGTCTCTTCGTCCAGCATCTTCTCGGCGTTACCGTGGTCGGCAGTGATCAGGCACTCGCCACCCACTTCGGCCAAGGCGTCGGTGACGCGACCGATGCAGTGGTCAACGGCTTCACACGCTTTGACGGCGGCATCGAACACACCGGTGTGACCAACCATGTCGCCATTCGGGTAGTTACAGATGATGACGTCGTACTTGCCGCTCTTGATGGCCGCAACCAGCTTGTCGGTCAGCTCTTCGGAGCTCATTTCCGGCTGCAGGTCATAGGTCGCCACTTTCGGGCTGGCCACGATCTCGCGATCTTCGCCGGTGAAGCAGGACTCTTCGCCACCGTTGAAGAAGAAGGTGACGTGAGCATACTTCTCGGTTTCGGAGATGCGCAGCTGGGTCTTGCCCTGCTTGGCCAGCCACTCACCCAGGGTGTTGACCAGAGCGGTCGGCGGGTAGGCACAGGCGGTTTTGATGTCGGCCGCGTATTCGGTCAGCATCACGAAGTTCAGCTTCGGCTCGACTGCACGGGCGAAGCCGGTGAAGTCGGTGTCAACGAAGGCGCGGGTGATTTCACGGGCACGGTCGGCACGGAAGTTCATGAAAATCAGCGCATCGCCATCTTCCATCGGTGCAGCTTCGCCGATGCGGGTGGCTTTGACGAATTCGTCGTTCTCGTCGCGAGCATAAGCGGCAGCCAGTGCTTCGGTGGCGCTCTCGGCGGTGAACTCGCCCTTGCCCTGGGTCATCAGGTCATAGGCTTGCTGCACGCGATCCCAGCGGTTGTCACGGTCCATGGCGAAGTAACGGCCGATCATGGAGGCGAAACGACCCTTGCCCAGCTTGGCGAACAGGGCGTCGAACAGCTCGATGGAGGACTGGGCGGAGCGCGGCGGAACGTCGCGGCCATCCAGGAAGGCGTGCAGGTAGATCTTCTCGGCGCCACGCTTGGCTGCCATTTCGATCATGCCCATGATGTGCTCTTCGTGGCTGTGTACGCCACCCGGGGACATCAGGCCCATGATGTGAACTGCTTTGCCGTTGGTCACGGCAGCGTCAACAGCCTTGGCCAGCTCGACGTTCTGGAAGAATTCGCCATCCTGGATGTCTTTGGAGATGCGGGTCAGCTCCTGATAGACGATGCGACCGGCACCGATGTTGACGTGGCCCACTTCGGAGTTGCCCATCTGGCCATCCGGCAGACCGACGTCCAGGCCGGAGCCGGAGATCAGGGTGCTGGTGTAGTCACGGGCCAGACGATCGAGGTTGGGAGTCTTGGCGGCAGCGACGGCGTTGTGCTCTTGCTTGGTGCTGTAGCCCCAACCGTCCATGATGACCAGAACCAAAGGTTTCTTAGCTGTTGACATAAGACTATGTCCTCTCGGATTGGAAAAAATGCGGGAAATGAAACTAGCGTAATATTACTACATCTGCCGAAATAGTCACCTGATAGCCAAGGGGCGCTCCCGCTGCCCCGCAAGCCACGCCCTTCCTGCCATGCTCGCTGCCCGTTGATGATGGGAGCCTGCTCGCGCTTTGCCGCCAAGATGGCTGATCTTATCAATACCCCCATGTATACTCGGGCCCTTGTCTTGGTCCCTGGATAGTAGAAGATGCAAGAGTATTTGGATTTTGCGGCCCGTAACCCGCTGCTGACCGCAGCCTGGTTGGGTCTGGCTGGCACTCTGGTTTACACCACTGTGCGTGCCCGTTTGTCCCCGGTAAAAACCGTCAACAATCACACCGCGACCCTGCTGATCAACCGCGAGAATGCCACCGTGGTGGATATTCGCAGTCAGGAAGAGTACGCCAAGGGCCATCTGGCCGGTGCCCAGCACCTGCCGTTGACCCAGATCCAGAGCAATAATCTGGGCCCGGTTGAAAAGCATAAAGATGCCCCCATCATAGTGGTGTGCGAGTCGGGAATGACTGCGGGCGGCGCGGGCCGTCAGCTGAGCAAAGCTGGCTTCAAGCAGGTTTATGTGCTCGGCGGTGGCATGGCCCAATGGCGTGCAGAAAATCTGCCGGTAACCAAGAAACGCTGATTTAAGCAGGGCCTGAGCCCACTTATCCATATAACAAGGAATCAAACGAAATGGCTGACGAGATCAACAACCAGGAAGTACAACCGGAATTCCACATCCAGCGTGTTTACACCAAGGATGTCTCTTTCGAAGCGCCGAACACCCCGCACATCTTCCAGAAAGAGTGGCAGCCGGACGTCAAGCTGGATATGGATACCAAGACCAACATCCTGGCTGAGAACGTGTACGAGGTTGTCCTGACCCTGACCGTAACTTGCAAACTGGAAACCGAAACTGCCTTCCTGTGCGAAGTACAGCAAGCCGGTATCTTCACCATCGGTAACCTGCCGGAGCCGCAACTGGCTCACTGCCTGGCTGCCTTCTGCCCGAACATCCTGTTCCCATATGCCCGCGAAGCCGTGGCCAACATGGTGAGCAAGGGTTCCTTCCCGCAGCTGAACCTGGCACCGGTCAACTTCGATGCCCTGTTTGCCCAGCACATGGCGCAAGCACAGGCCCAGCAGGCGACTGCGGAAGCCTGATAATGGCTGACCAGATCGCTATCTCGGTCTTGGGGGCGGGGTCTTATGGCTCCGCCCTTGCCATTTCTCTGGCGCGCAACGGTCATCCGACCCTGCTGTGGGGTCACGACCCTGCTCATGTCGCCGAGCTGGAACAAGACCGCTGCAACAAGGCTTTTCTGCCTGATGTCCCTTTTCCTGCCGATCTGCAGCTAACTGCGGATCTGCAACGTGCGGTACAGGCTGCCCCCGTGCTGCTGCTGGTCGTGCCGAGCCATGTATTTGGCGATGTGCTGACCCGGATCAAGCCCTTCCTGCGCCCCGATACCCGTATCGCCTGGGCCACTAAGGGTCTGGAGCCGGACAGTGGCCGTCTGCTGCAGGATGTGGCTCGTGAAGTGCTGGGTGACGAGATGCCGCTGGCGGTCATCTCCGGCCCCACCTTCGCCAAGGAGCTGGCTGCCGGTCTGCCGACCGCCATCTCGGTCGCCTCGACTCACGACGAGTTCGCCGACGATCTCTCCCACCTGCTGCACTGTGGCCGCTCGTTCCGGGTCTATACCAATCCGGACTTCGTCGGTCTACAGCTGGGTGGGGCGGTGAAGAACGTCATCGCCATCGGTGCCGGTCTCTCCGACGGGCTCGGGTTTGGCGCCAATGCCAGAACCGCGCTCATCACCCGGGGTCTGGTGGAGATGCAGCGTCTGGGGGCTGCGCTGGGTGCCGATGCCAAAACCTTTATGGGGATGGCGGGGCTCGGGGATCTGGTGCTCACCTGTACCGACAACCAGTCGCGCAACCGTCGCTTCGGGCTGGCCCTCGGGGCTGGCAAGGATGTGAACACCGCCATGACCGAGATCGGTCAGGTGGTGGAGGGATATCGCAACACCAAAGAGGTGCATCTGCTGGCGGCCCGCTGCGGCGTCGAGATGCCCATCTGCGAGCAGATCTTCAAGGTGCTTTACGAGGGTAAGAACCCGAAAGAGGCGGCCATCGCCCTGCTGTCGCGAGACAAGAAGGACGAGTAATCTGCCGATTGCCCATGCAAAAGGCCCCGCCAGATGGCGGGGCCTTTTCTTTGCGCCGCAATGGCAACAAATCAGTAGTAGGAGTGGTCGCCGCGCTGGTGCTCGGTGGCGTCTTTCACACCGTTGAGCTCACCCGGGAACTTCTCCAGCAGCTGCTTCTCGATCCCCTCTTTCAGGGTGTAATCGACCATGGAGCAACCGTTGCAACCGCCGCCAAACTGCAGGATGGCCAGTTTGTCTTCGGTCAGTTCGACCAGAGTGACCTTGCCACCGTGACCAGCCAGCATGGGGTTCACTTCGGACATCAACACGTACTCGATGCGCTCGATTAGCGGCGCGTCATCGGCCACTTTACGCATCTTGGCGTTCGGTGCTTTCAGGGTGAGCTGGGAGCCCATCTGATCGGTCACGAAGTCGATGGTGGCATCCACCAGGAAGGGGGCGCTCAGGGGATCAACCATGCAGTCGAAGCCGCTGAAGGGCAGGTGTTGATCTTCCGGGTCCACGGCATCGGGCGGGCAATACGATACGCCACACTCGGCATTCTGGGTTCCCGGATTGACCACAAACACCCGGATATTGGTGCCATCAGGCTGTTTTTCCAGCAGTTTACGGAAATGGGCCTGGGCGGCGTCGGAAATGCTGATCATCACTATCCTCATAAACCTGAGTGTACGACTAGGGTATTCATGATAACGCGGTTATTAATGCTTGGGTAGCATGCCGATGGCTACTTGCTGTGCCGCAGGGTACGACAGATCGCCCACACTTCTACGTTTGTGATGCCGCTCTCATGGAGCAGACGGCTGAGCTGACCGGCGGTGGCGCCTGTGGTCACGACGTCATCGAGCAGGGCGACATGACGGTATTGGTGGGAGCGGATCCGGAATGCCCCGCGCAGATTGCGCCGCCGCTGCCCGGCGCTCAGGGTTGTTTGCTGCGGTGTTGCCTTGATGCGCTGCAACAGGGTGTTGTCGCAGGGAATGCCGGTGAACTCGCCAAGGGCTTGCGCGATCTCCTCCGCCTGATTGAACCCGCGCCGCCACTGCCGCCACCAGTGCAGGGGAACCGGAATGATCGCCTCCGGCGGCTCGCGGCTATCCAGATGATCGGCCAAGATGCGTGCCAGTAGCGGCGCCAGCAGGGTCTGGCCGGAATATTTGAGCCGGGGGATCAGCATGGGGTAGGGAGCCTGGTAGTCGCCGATCACCTGCAACCGCTCCCAAGGGGGAGGTCTGCGCTGGCAGCGGCCGCAGACCGGTATGCTCTCTTCTATATAGTCAGCCAGCGGTGCGGCGCAGAGGCGGCATCTCGGCTGTGGCTGGTGCAGCGCCTGCCGACACCAGCTGCAGAGCAGGGGTTCGTTGTCGCAAGGTTGATGGCAGAGCAGGCAACTCCCTTGCCAGTCACCGTGGTTGCCGAGCAGCGGGCTTGCTTTAGCGAGCAGTCGCTTTAACATGCTGACCCCAAGAGCATGAACAGGGATCTTGAGTCTAGATGAGCATATCGGTAGAGCAGTTTGGCCAGGGGCCCGATCTGGTGCTGTTGCACGGTTGGGGTATGAACGGCGCGGTCTGGCATGGTATTGCCCAGCAATTGGCGCTCCACTACAGGATTCATCTGGTGGATTTGCCCGGTTTTGGCAACAGCCCGCTGGCAGACCAAGTGGATTACAGCCTGCCCTGGCTTGCCGAGCAGGTGGCCGCCATCTTGCCACAGAAGTGTCATCTGCTTGGCTGGTCGCTCGGCGGTCTGGTGGCAAGCCAGTTGGCGCTGACGCATCCCGATCGGCTGCACTCCCTGATCACCGTGGCCAGCTCTCCCTGCTTTATGGCGCGGGACGAGTGGCCCGGAATTGCTCCCAAGGTGCTGACCGGTTTCAACCAGATGCTGGCGGGGGATTTTCGCCAGACCATAGAGCGCTTTCTGGCGATCCAGGCAATGGGCAGTGAACATGCCCGGGACGATATCCGCCAGTTGCGTCACTGGCTGGCCGAGCGCCCGGCGCCCCAATTTGCTGCTCTCGAGGCCGGATTGACGCTGTTGGCCGATATTGACCTGCGCGAACCGCTGCGGGAGCTGGATCTGCCCTGGTTGCGGATCTATGGCCGACTGGATTCATTGGTACCCAAGGCGGCCATTCCCCTGCTGGATGATCTCTACCCTGCCAGCCGCAGCGTGACCCTCAATAAGGCTTCACACGCACCTTTTATCTCCCACCCTGACGAATTCATTGAAATCGTTCGAGATTTTGTTGGCTAAAAAACAGCCTGCAAGCTTCATTAATCCTCTGGTCTGGCGGATAATTAAACTGTGACCAGAGGAGTAACACCATGCGTATTGATTCTGCTTTCAACAGTGGGGTACAGGGATTTCAGCGAGCCGAGCAGATTGCCGACAAGGCATCCAATCAGATCGCCCGCCTCAACACCCCCAGCGGGGATCAGGTGCAAGTGACCGATGAGCTTGTCAATCTCAAGGTGGCCGAGCAGCAGGCTGGCGCTTCAGCCAAGGTAGTGCAGACCGCCAGCGATATGATGGGAACCCTGATCGACATCCGGGTGTGAGATGAACATCAATGTCAGTCTGCCCCCCCTTATCCCGACACAGCTGCAACCCCAGGTGGAAGCGGCGAGGACGGATAATCGCCGGGCAGAACTGATCCCGCAGGCCCGTGCGGGCCAAGCCTCCGTTGCCGAATCTGAAGTCGGCTCCCAGAAAGAGAAATCCAAAGCCGGTCAGGCCTCCAGCAATCAGAGCTCCCAGAACAGCCGTGAAACCGGGCAATTAGCCCCGACGACACTGCCAGACAATCGCTTTGTCGAGGCTACCGGCGAGGATGGGCAGCGCAAGCAGCAAGACCCTAAACAGCAGGAGCAGCAACAGCGGCAAGAGCAGCAGGTTCAGGATCTTGTCGAGCGTGACAAGGAGGTGCGCACTCACGAGCAGGCGCACCAGTCTGCGGGTGGAGAGTACGCCAGCTCGCCCACCTATCAGTTTACGCAAGGGCCGGATGGCAAGCGTTATGCGACGGGTGGCGAAGTCCAGATCGATACCAGTGTCGTACCCGGTGACCCTGCGGCTACCATCGCCAAGATGCAGCAGATCCGCTCTGCAGCGCTGGCGCCTGCCGAGCCTTCCGCGCAGGATTTGGCCGTTGCACGCAGCGCCGCCGCGAGTGAAGCCAAGGCGCGCAAAGAGCTGATGGTCGAGCAGAGCGCGAAATCGGGCGGTGTGCTGAGCGCCTATATGGACAAGCGCAACAGCGTCATCGCGGGCCACTATCAACAGGCTGTCAGCCCGGCCTCTACCCAGTCCCTCAGTCTGCATATCTGAATCACCCTCGCCAAACTTTCAGCTGCTTTGCCTGTTTTGCAACTAACCTGAAGATCAGGCCCATTCCAATTTCACAGGAGCTGTCATGCATTTCGATGAAGTCAAAGCCGAAGATTTCACCACCTTCTCCCGTGTACCGCCCCCCCACCTGCAGATGGAGCAGTTTCTGATGCAGCTCGGAGGAGGGGGAACTGAAGGAACCAGTTTCAAGAAGAAAGTGATGCTGGCGGCAGGCTGGAGCCACACCGGCGTCGTCTCTTACGGCAAGTATCCGCAAGAGGCCTGCAAGGCATTCAACCGACTGCGGGAGGTGCTGGCCCAGCATGGAGAGCCCGAGAGCATTCTTGCTGCCCTGACGCAGTAATCCTGAGCTTCGCGTGTAAAAAAGCCCCTTGCGGGGCTTTTTGCATTCAGAGGCGTTCCGGACGGTGTCGTTACTTTTTCGCTTTGGAGAGCGCTGCTGCGAAGGCGTTGCCCATGGCACCACCCATAGGGGGGCTTTGGCGCGGCTCATTTCTTGGTTTGGTGTTGCCAGCACTGCTGCTGCGCGCTTCCACCGGCTTGCGGGCGGGTTGCCCTGCCTTTTCGTCGAGGCGCATGGTGAGGCTGATCCGCTTGCGCGGGGCGTCCACTTCCAGCACCTTGACCCGCACAATGTCGCCCGCCTTGACCACCTCACGGGGATCCTTGACGAAACGGTCGGTCAGGGAGGAGATATGCACCAGACCGTCCTGATGAACACCGATATCGACGAAGGCGCCGAAGTTGGTGACGTTGGTGACCACCCCTTCCAGTACCATCTCTGGCACCAGGTCGCTGATCTGCTCCACACCTTCCTTGAAGGTCGCGGTTTTGAACTCGGGGCGCGGGTCGCGGCCCGGCTTGTCCAGCTCGCCGATGATATCGGTGACAGTGGGTACGCCGAATTGCTCATCTGTGTAATCGGCCGGTTTCAGGCTGCGTAGCAGGCTGCTGTTTCCGAGCAGGCTATCCACTGTTTGCTCCAGCTTGGCGAGGATCCGCTCCACCACCGGATAGGACTCCGGGTGCACTGCCGAGCTGTCGAGGGGATTGCTACCGCCGCGAATGCGCAGGAAGCCGGCGCACTGTTCGAAGGCTTTGGGGCCGAGTCGGCTCACTTTCAGCAACTGCTGACGGCTCTTGAATGCACCGTGCTCATCCCGGTAGGCGACGATGTTCTGGGCCAACGTCTGGGATAGGCCGGAAACCCGGTTTAGCAGGGCGACCGAGGCGGTATTCACATCCACACCGACCGCGTTCACGCAATCCTCGACCACCGCATCCAGCCGGCGGGCCAGCTGGCTCTGACCAACGTCGTGCTGATACTGGCCCACTCCGATACTCTTGGGATCGATTTTGACCAACTCGGCCAGTGGGTCTTGCAGGCGGCGGGCGATGGAGACGGCGCCACGGATCGAGACATCGAGATCCGGGAACTCCTGGGAGGCGAGCTCGGAGGCGGAGTAGACCGAGGCCCCCGCTTCGCTGACTACTATCTTCTGCGCCTTGGCGGCGGGGTAGCGCTCGAACAGGTCGCTCACCAGCCGATCGGTCTCCCGCGAGGCGGTGCCGTTGCCGATGCTGATGAGCTCAACCTTGTGCTTCTGGCACAGCTCGCTCAGGGTCTTGAGGCTCTGATCAAGTTGGCGTTTGGGTTCGAACGGATAGATGGTGGCGGTGTCGACCAGTTTGCCGGTGGCATCCACCACGGCCACCTTGACCCCGGTACGGATCCCCGGATCCAGCCCCATGGTGCAGCGCATGCCTGCTGGCGCTGCCATCAGAAGGTCTTTGAGGTTCATGGCGAACACCTTGATCGCCTCCTCTTCCGCTGATTCGCGGATGCGGCCAATAAGCTCGGTCTCCATCTGCAGGGAGAGCTTGATCTTCCAGGTCCAGCTCACCACCCCTTGCAGCCATTTGTCGGCCGGGCGGCTCTGCAGATTGAGCTTGAGGTGGTGAGTAATGATCCCTTCGCAGGGGCTGGCACCGTCATCCTCACCGACCACCAGCGCCAGATTGAGGATCCCCTCGTTGCGACCGCGCAGCATGGCCAGCACCCGGTGGGAGGGCGCCTTGTGCAGCGGCTCGTCGTGCTCGAAGTAATCCTTGAACTTGGCTCCTTCCTGCTCCTTGCCTGCTACCACGCGGGCGCGCAGGGTGGCGTTGTGCCACAGGTAATCGCGCAGCTTCTCCAGCAGGTCGGCCTGTTCGGCGAAGCGCTCCATCAGGATGTAACGGGCACCATCGAGGGCGGCTTTGCTATCGGCAATCCCCTGCTCGGCATTGAGGAAGGCCGCCGCCGCTTGCTCGGGATCCTGCATCGGGTCGCTGAACAGCAGGTTAGCCAACGGCTCCAGCCCGGCTTCGATGGCCATCTGCCCCTTGGTGCGGCGCTTGGGCTTGTAGGGGAGGTAGAGATCTTCCAGCCGGGTCTTGCTGTCGGCGCCGTTCAGCTCGCTGGCCAGCTCGGGGGTCAGCTTGCCCTGCTCTTCGATGGAGCGCAGGATCACCTGACGGCGATCTTCCAGCTCGCGCAGATAGCCGAGGCGGCTCTCCAGAGTACGTAGCTGGCTGTCGTCCAGACCGCCGGTCACCTCTTTACGGTAACGGGCGATAAAGGGGACGGTCGAACCTTCATCCAGCAGGCGCACCGCGGCCTGCACCTGCTCCGGGCGAGCATTGAGCTCACCGGCAATCTGTCTCTCTATGGTTTGCATCATGATGTTGTTGAGGGCCTCTGTGGTCGAGTCCGCGCCATCAGGCGCCAAGTGTGAGCACTATATGGGGTCGTGTTGCGGGATGCCACCCTGCGCCGGGGTCTGCACCGTCAGACTGATACAGTCGCAGGGGAGAGCGCATATCTTGCGATTGCACCTGTGACTCAGGATGTGCCTGTGGCAAGCAGCCCACCAGTAGTCCGGCTATTTGGGGTAGCTGATCTCGTTGATATACCAGCAGACGTCACCAACTGGCGTACGGACGATGGCTTCATCACCGACCTCTTTCTTGAGCAGGGCGCGGGCCATGGGGGAGTCGATGGAGATGTAATCCTTGCGCTCGAAGATCTCGTCATAGCCGACGATGCGAAAGCGCTTGGTCTCGCCCTCTTCGTTTTCCACCTCGACCCAGGCGCCGAAGAAGACCTTGCCCTCCTGCGCGGGGGCATAGTCGACGATCCCCAGCTCTTCGAGGCACTTGCGCAGGTAACGCACCCGCCGATCGATCTCCCGCAGCCGCTTCTTGTTGTACTGGTAGTCGGCATTTTCGCTGCGATCCCCCAGACTGGCGGCCCATGCCACCTTCTTGGTGACCTCGGGGCGCTCCTGGCGCCAGAGGAAATCGAGCTCTTCTTTCAGCTTGTTGTAGCCTTCGCGGGTGATCAGCTTTGTCTTCATGGTGATGCGGACCTGTCAAAGAGGGGTATTCATCGCTAACTGCTCGGGAATATTAGCTTTTGTCCTCTTGCTGTCGAGGGAAATCGTGATGGCTCGGCTGGCGCCATTCAGGGAGTCGCTGACCAGCGCAGTGACTTGATGGCCGTCACGCTCTCGGGACGGGTAATAACCGGTAACATATTTGTGCTTTGCTCCCGCTATATCCCCCCCTAGTATTGGGGGCAGCTAAAGAATGAAGAGGCAAAGCAATGAGTCAGCAGCAATACAAGGTTCTGGTCGTGGACGATGACCTGAAATTACGTTCCCTGTTGGAGCGCTATCTCACCGAGCAGGGCTTCGTAGTGCGCGGTGTGGCCAATGGCGAGCAGGCCGATCGCTTGCTGACTCGTGAAAACTTCAGCCTGATGGTGCTCGACCTGATGTTGCCGGGGGAGGATGGGCTCTCCATCTGCCGTCGTCTGCGGGAAGCGGGCAACCAGATCCCGGTGCTGATGCTCACCGCCAAGGGGGATGAAGTGGATCGCATCGTCGGGCTCGAGATGGGGGCCGATGACTATCTGCCCAAGCCGTTCAATCCCCGCGAACTGCTGGCACGGATCCGTGCCGTGTTGCGCCGCCATACCGTCGAGTTGCCGGGGGCTCCCTCGGCTGCAGAGAAGGTGGTCAACTTCGGCGCCTTCCAGCTCAATCTCGCGACCCGCGAGCTGAGCCGGGATGGTGAGCCGATGGCGCTCACCAGCGGTGAATTTGCGGTGCTCAAGGTGCTGGTCAGCCATCCGCGCGAGCCGCTCTCCCGCGACAAGCTGATGAATCTGGCCCGTGGCCGCGAATACACCGCCACCGAGCGCAGCATCGACGTGCAGGTCTCTCGCCTGCGCCGCCTGCTGGAACAGGATCCGGCCCAGCCCCGCTATCTGCAGACCGTCTGGGGTCTGGGGTATGTGTTCGTGCCAGATGGTGACGGTGCATGAAAAAGGTCGGCAGCATGTTCTCGCGCATGCTCTGGTTTCTGGCCGCCGTTCTGGTGGTCTATCAAGCGGTCTCCTACGTCACCTTCTACAACTATCTGCTGGCGCCAACCGTCAAGCAGATCAGTCACTTGCTGGCCAATCAGGTCAAGCTGATCTTTCCGGTCAACACCGAACAACTGGCGCTGAGTGAAGATGCCGAGGCGCTGGTCTATGTGACGACGGGTACCGACATCTATACCCAGAGCGAGGCGGTGCAGCATGGCTTCAACGAGGCCAAGCCGTACCCCTATCTGGAGGAGAACATCAGTCGCGAACTGGGTGGCCCTGCCAAGGTGCGGGTCGAAATCCAGGATCACTACATCATCTGGATCCAGCCGCCGCAGGCCAGCAAAATCTGGGTGCGGATCCCGCTGACCGAGATTGAAGATGACGATATCGAACCCCTCATCATCTATCTGAGCGTGCTGCTGGTGATTACCCTGTTTGCAGCCTGGCGCTTTGCCCGGCAGTTGGTGCGCCCGCTCGAGGATCTCGAAGCTGGCGCTGTTGCGGTGGCCAGAGGCCATTTCCCCGAGGCGCTGGGGGAGCTGGGTTCACGGGAAGTAAGGCGACTGACCCGCACCTTTAACCATATGTCCCACTCCATCAAGAGCCTGATCGAAGAGCGTAACCTGATGATGGCGGGGGTTTCCCACGATCTGCGTACCCCGCTGACCCGCATCCGGCTGGCGACCGAGATGATGTCCTCCGGTGACGAGTACCTCAAGGAGAGCATCAACGCCGACATTGATGAGTCCAATGCCATCATCGATCAGTTCATCGACTACATCCGCCCGGACGAGGGGCAGGATCTGGAGCCTATCGACCTGACCCAGCTGGTGCACGATACCTTGCTGATCTACTCGGAGCAGGGGTTGGAGGTCGATCTGGCGCTGCCGCAAGAGGCGGTGCGGGTGGCCTGCAATCCGGTTAGTATCCGGCGGGTGTTGAACAACCTATCAAGCAACTCGCAGCGTTATGGGGCGAGCCGCTTGTATGCCGAGCTCAAGGACGATGGACACTGGGTGCGCCTGCGCCTTTCCGATGATGGCCCCGGCATTCCGGAGCAGGACTACTCCCGGGTGCTCAAGCCGTTTACTCAGGGTAATGTGGCGCGGACCGTTGGCGGCAGTGGCTTGGGGTTGGCTATCGTGGCCAAGATAGTCGCCCAGCACCATGGCACTATCCGGTTGGGAAGTTCGGAGCTCGGCGGCCTGCTGGTCGAGATGCGGCTGCCGAAACATCAGCCACAGGAGTGGATGGATTGAGAGAAGGGCGTATCCGTGGATACGCCCTTCTGCATGGTCAACTCTTGGTTTCGACTGATGCTCGATAGCGTTTGCCGTACTTGAGCTGCTGGATCAGCAGGGCGGCAACGATGAGCGCCAACCCGATGGGGGTGGCCGGATGGATGGCTTCGCCGATCAGCAGATTGAGCAGCACCAGTGAGGCAAACGGCGAGATAAAGATGAGGTTGCTGATGGGAGCCGTGTTGGTGGCATAGCGCAGCGCCATCAGCCAGAGCACGAAACCGAAGCCCATTTCGAACAGTCCCACATAGATGGCTCCAGCCCATCCCTGCCAGGCGGTCATGGCAAAATCGGAGAGCAACCAAGTCGCCACGACGATAAAAGGCAGGCTGATCATAAAGCCGAGCAACAGGCTAACAATGGGATCGCCCTGATTGCGGGTGTTGAGGATCCAGTAGCTGGCCCAGATGAGGGTCGAGACCAGCGCCAACGTCACGCCGAGGGGGCTGTCGAACTGGAGGCCGAATACATCCCCTCTGGTGGCGATCACCAGCGCGCCAAAATACCCCAGCACGATAGCGACGCCATCACGCCGACGCAGCTTCTGGCCGAGGAAGGGGACGGCCAGCAGACTGAGGGTAATGGCCCAGGTGTAGTTGAGGGTTTGTGCCTGCTGGGCAGGCAGCAGATCATAGGCTTTGAACAGCAACAGGTAATAGAGAAAGGGATTCAGCACGCCCAGAGTCAGGTAGTAGAAAGGGCGGGCCTTGATGTAGCTCCCCAGCAGCGGCAGTTTGCCCTGTTTGGCGACGACGGCTGTCAGCGTGAGAGTCGAGGTGAAGGCGGCCACAAGCAACAGTTGCACAGGTTCGAAATAGGCGAGGGAGATCTTGAAGGCTGTGGCGACCGTCGACCAGAGGGCAACGGCGCAAAGGCCATACTGATAGGCTTTCTTTTGATCTTTGAGCATGGGATGTCGTTCCACTGACAGAGGCAAGCGCACAGTCTACCAGTCTGCTTGTAACATTGTCGTTACCTTGGTGTTGGCAGCAGAGTGCGTTGCCGCAGGCGAGATCCATCTGTCACATAAAACTGCGCATAATCTGTTCGCTCTCCCTTGCGCAAATTTGAAAAATCCGTATAATCCCCTCCGCTTACCCATGAGGTAAGCCAGACGATATGTCTGCTGCTGAGTTTCCTGTTTACAGGAGCCAGCCATACAGTCCTCCCGATATGGGGGGAAACGTGAAAAATCACACCTCTGGCGGGAGCAATCTCGGTCGGGCGGTGTTGATTTGTGTTCTTTTATCTATTGGAGCTCTGTCAATGCAGAACCAAAGAATCCGTATCCGCCTGAAGGCTTTTGATCATCGCCTGATTGATCAATCCACTGCGGAAATCGTTGAAACTGCTAAGCGCACTGGCGCGCAGGTTCGCGGTCCTATTCCGCTGCCGACTCGCAAAGAGCGCTTCACCGTCCTGATCTCCCCGCACGTCAACAAAGATGCGCGTGATCAGTACGAGATCCGCACTCACAAGCGTCTGGTAGACATCGTTGAGCCGACTGACAAGACCGTAGACGCCCTGATGCGTCTGGATCTGGCAGCTGGTGTAGACGTCCAGATCAGCCTGGGTTAATTACGGAAAGAGGTTGATAACAATGACAATCGGTCTTGTAGGTCGCAAAGTGGGTATGACTCGCATCTTCACTGAAGATGGCGTTTCTATCCCGGTGACTGTTATCGAAGTTGAAGCTAACCGTGTAACTCAGGTCAAATCTGTAGAAACCGACGGCTACAACGCTATTCAGGTTACCACTGGCGCCAAGAAAGCCAGCCGTGTGACCAAGCCGGAAGCTGGCCACTTCGCCAAAGCTGGTGTAGAAGCCGGTCGCGGTCTGTGGGAATTCCGCCTGAACAACGGTGAAACTTTCACTGTTGGTAGCGAGCTGAAAGTAGATCTTCTCGCTGACGTTAAGCTGGTAGACGTTACCGGCACATCCAAAGGTAAGGGCTTTGCTGGTACTGTTAAGCGCCACAACTTCCGCACCCAGGATATGACCCACGGTAACTCCTTGTCTCACCGCGTTCCGGGTTCTATCGGTCAGAACCAGACTCCGGGTCGTGTATTCAAGGGCAAAAAGATGGCTGGTCACATGGGTGCTGAGCGTGTAACGACTCAGAACCTGGAACTGGTTCGTGTTGACGCTGAACGCAACCTGCTGCTCATCAAAGGTGCAGTACCGGGTGCAACCAACGGCAACGTGATCGTCAAACCTGCCGTCAAAGCGTAACGTCTGAGGAGATAGTAATGGAATTGGTAATGAAAGACGCCAAGAGCGCTCTTGAAGTTTCCGAGACTACCTTCGGGCGCGAATTCAACGAAGCTCTGGTTCACCAGGTCGTCGTTGCATATGCCGCTGGTGCCCGTCAGGGTACTCGTGCGCAGCTGACTCGCTCTGAAGTGTCTGGTGGCGGCAAAAAGCCGTGGCGTCAGAAGGGTACTGGTCGTGCCCGTGCTGGCTCCATCCGTTCGCCCATCTGGCGTTCCGGTGGTGTGACTTTTGCTGCTAAGCCGCAAGATCACAGCCAGAAAGTAAACAAGAAGATGTACCGCGGCGCTATCCGTAGCATTCTGTCCGAGCTGGTACGTCAAGAGCGCCTGATCGTTGTTGAGAAGTTCGGCATCGAAGCTCCGAAGACCAAAGAACTGATCGCCAAGCTGAAAGAAATGGAACTGACTGACGTTCTGATCGTGACTGCTGAAGTCGATGAGAACCTGTTCCTGGCTGCTCGCAACCTGTACAAAGTTGACGTGCGTGACGTTGCCGGTATCGACCCGGTCAGCCTGATCGCTTTCGACAAGGTTCTGATGACTGCTGACGCAGTTAAGCAAATCGAGGAGATGCTGGCATGATCCGTGAAGAGCGTCTGCTGAAAGTTCTGAAGGCTCCGCACATCTCTGAAAAGAGCACCATGGTTGCAGAAAAGCAGAACACTATCGTGTTCAAAGTTGCTGTTGATGCTACCAAGGCGGAAGTCAAAGCTGCAGTTGCGAAACTGTTCGAGGTCGAAGTTGAGACCGTCCGTACCCTGAACATGAAGGGTAAGACCAAGCGCGCAGGTGCACGCGTAGGCCGTCGTTCCGATTGGAAAAAGGCTTATGTGACCCTGAAAGCTGGTCAGGACATCGACTTCATGGGCGCAGCCGAGTAAGAGGAGTTCTCAAAAATGGCAATCGTTAAGTGCAAGCCTACTTCTCCGGGCCGCCGCCACGTCGTCAAGATCGTCAATCAAGAGCTGTACAAGGGCAAGCCCTTCGCCGCTCTGCTGGACAGCAAAAGCAAGTCCGGTGGTCGTAACAACAACGGCCGTATCACTACCCGTCATATCGGTGGTGGTCACAAGCAGCACTACCGTATCGTCGACTTCAAGCGCGACAAAGACGGTATCCCGGCTAAAGTAGAGCGCCTGGAATACGATCCGAACCGTACCGCTAACATCGCTCTGGTGTTGTATGCAGACGGTGAGCGTCGTTACATCCTGGCTCCGAAAGGCCTGAAAGCTGGTGACGCGATCGCTTCTGGTGCTGATGCAGCCATCAAGGTAGGTAACGCCCTGCCGATGCGCAACATCCCGGTTGGTTCTACCGTTCACGCTGTAGAGATGAAGCCTGGTAAAGGTGCCCAGCTGGCTCGTTCCGCTGGTACTTTCATCCAGATCCTGGCTCGTGAAGGTAACTATGTAACTCTGCGTCTGCGTTCCGGCGAAGTACGTAAAGTTCTGGCCGAGTGCCGCGCTACCATCGGTGAAGTCGGTAACTCCGAGCACATGTTGCGTCAACTGGGTAAAGCCGGTGCAAACCGCTGGCGTGGTATTCGTCCGACCGTTCGCGGTATGGCGATGAACCCGGTTGACCACCCGCACGGTGGTGGTGAGGGTCGTAACAAGGGCATGCAGCCTGTGTCCCCATGGGGCCAGAAGGCTAAAGGCTTCAAGACCCGTAAGAACAAGCGTACCGACAAGTACATCGTACGTCGTCGTAACAAGTAATTGTTAACATAGAGGAATCACCATGCCACGTTCTCTCAAGAAGGGTCCATTTATTGACCTGCACTTGCTGAAGAAGGTAGAGAAAGCGGTGGAAAGCGGGGATAAAAAGCCGGTTAAAACCTGGTCCCGTCGTTCAATGATCATCCCGAACATGATCGGTTTGACCATCGCTGTCCATAATGGTCGTCAGCACGTTCCGGTTTTCGTTACCGAAGAAATGATCGGTCACAAACTGGGTGAATTCGCACCGACTCGTACTTATCGCGGCCATGCTGCTGATAAGAAGGCTAAGAAGCGCTAAGGGATAAATGATGGAAGCTATCGCTAAACACCGTTATGCCCGTACTTCTGCCCAGAAAGCTCGTCTGGTAGCCGATCAAGTACGTGGTCTGTCCGTAGACAAGGCTCTGAATATCCTGACCTTCAGCCCGAAAAAGGCTGCAGTGCTGGTTAAGAAAGTGCTGGAATCTGCCATTGCAAACGCTGAGCACAACGAAGGCGCCGATATCGACGCGCTGCGTGTTGCTACTATCATGGTCGACGAAGGTCCCTCCATGAAGCGCATCCGTCCGCGTGCCAAAGGTCGTGCGGATCGTATCCTCAAGCGTACCGCTCACATCACTGTAGTGGTATCCGACGCTAAGGCTGGGAGATAAGCAATGGGTCAGAAAGTACATCCTAATGGCATTCGCCTGGGTATTACCAAGCCTTGGAATTCTACCTGGTTCGCGAACACCAAAGACTTCGCTGACAACCTGTACAGCGATTTTCAAGTACGCCAGTTCCTGACCAAGGAACTGAAAAACGCGTCCTTGTCCAAGATCACCATTGAGCGTCCGGCCAAGAGCATCCGTGTGACCATTCACACCGCTCGTCCGGGTGTTGTCATCGGTAAGAAAGGCGAAGACGTTGAGAAGCTGCGCAAAGCTGTAGCCACTATTGCTGGCGTGCCTGCTCAGATCAACATTTCCGAAGTCCGCAAGCCGGAGCTGGATGGCAAACTCGTTGCCGACAGCATCACTTCCCAGCTGGAGCGTCGTGTAATGTTCCGTCGTGCTATGAAGCGCGCCGTACAGAACGCAATGCGCCTGGGTGCCAAGGGCATCAAAGTGGAAGTTTCCGGTCGTCTGGGCGGCGCTGAAATCGCGCGTACCGAATGGTACCGTGAAGGTCGTGTGCCGTTGCACACCCTGCGTGCCGACATCGACTACGCAACTTCTGAAGCCCACACCACTTACGGTGTGATCGGCGTTAAAGTTTGGATCTTCAAGGGCGAAGTTCTGGGCGGTCTGGCTGCTGTTAACGCTGCCGCTGCTCAAGAGCAAGCTCCTGCAAAGCCCAAGCGTGACAACAAGCGCCGCGCTGCTAAGTAAGGAGATTCGGTAAATGTTGCAACCTAAGCGTACTAAATTCCGCAAGACCCACAAGGGTCGTAACCGCGGTCTGGCCACCTCTGGTAACGAAGTATCCTTCGGTACCTTTGGCCTGAAGGCGACATCCCGTGGTCAACTGACTGCTCGTCAAATCGAAGCAGCCCGTCGTGCCATGACCCGTCACGTTAAGCGTCAAGGTAAGATCTGGATCCGTGTGTTCCCGGACAAGCCCATCACCGAAAAGCCCCTCGAAGTTCGTATGGGTAAAGGTAAGGGTAACGTGGAATACTGGGTTTGCCCGATCCAGCCTGGCAAGGTTCTGTACGAGATGGACGGTGTACCTGAGGCTCTGGCGCGTGAAGCGTTTGCCCTGGCCGCAGCTAAGCTGTCTGTTCAGACCACTTTCGTAATTAAGACGGTGATGTGATGAAAGCCCAAGATCTGCGTCAAAAGAGCGTCGAAGAACTGAACCAGGAGCTGCTGGGCCTGCTGCGTGAGCAATTCAACATGCGCATGCAAGCGTCCACCGGCCAGCTGGCTCAGACTCACACTCTGAAACAAGTGCGTCGTGACGTCGCACGTATCAAGACTGTACTGACTGAGAAGGCAGGTGCGTAATGACTGACAAGATCCGTACTCTGCAAGGTCGTGTAATCAGCGACAAGATGGACAAGTCCATCACTGTTGCTATCGAGCGCAAGGTAAAGCACCCGATCTACGGTAAGATCATCAAGCGCACTACCAAGCTGCACGTACATGACGAAAACAACGAGTGCAAAGCTGGCGACCTCGTGGAAATCCGCGAATGCCGCCCGCTGTCCAAGACCAAGTCCTGGACTCTGGTTGCCGTTGTAGAAAAGGCCTAATCGGTACTTTGTAGTCCAAGCGGCCCCTTTCAGGGGCCGTTTGTTTTTTAGGCTACCTTTTCTGAAAATCCTGTGTTATAGTTTCGCGCCTTTTGAAGGCAGCCAGATCCCATTAGGGATAAGAAGTAAACAAAGCGGAGCACTAAGATGATCCAGATGCAAAGTATGCTGGGTGTTGCCGACAACTCCGGCGCTCGCAGTGTAATGTGTATTAAGGTTCTGGGTGGCTCGCACCGCCGTTACGCCGGCATCGGCGACATCATCAAGGTTTCCATCAAGGAAGCCATTCCTCGCGGTAAAGTGAAGAAAGGTGATGTGTATAACGCGGTGGTCGTACGCACCCGTAAAGGCGTTCGTCGTCCGGACGGCTCTGTCATCCGTTTCGACAACAATGCGGCTGTGTTGCTTAACAACAACCAACAGCCAATCGGTACTCGTATTTTTGGCCCGGTGACCCGTGAACTGCGTAATGAGAAGTTCATGAAGATTGTGTCCCTGGCACCCGAAGTACTGTAAGGAGTCGAACGATGGCAGCTAAAATCCGTCGCGAAGACGAAGTGATTGTTCTTACCGGCAAAGACAAGGGCAAGCGTGGCAAAGTCACTCAAGTCCTGATTGCAAAAGGTAAGGTAATCGTGGAAGGCATCAACCAGGTGAAGAAACACCAGAAGCCGGTACCCGCACTGGGTCAGGCTGGCGGTATCGTCACCAAAGAAGCCCCCATCGATGTATCAAACGTAGCGCTGTTCAACTCTGCCACTGGCAAAGCTGACCGCGTTGGTTTCCGGATTGAAGACGGCAAAAAAGTCCGTTTCTTCAAATCCACCGGCGAACTTGTGAAGTAATTGGAGTTTAACGATGGCGAAACTGCATGATTACTACAAATCCGATGTAGTAAATGAACTGTCCAAGCAGTTCGGTTACAAGACTATCATGCAAGTCCCTCGGATCGAGAAAATCACCCTGAACATGGGTGTTGGTGAAGCGATCTCTGACAAGAAATTGCTGGAAAATGCGGCTGCCGATATGGCTGCC